>CAJQKX010000717.1 GCA_905479025.1 uncultured Paraglaciecola sp. | reverse complement strand
CGCCTTTGTCAGTTGCGTTTTTGTTGTAGTGGAGTTTTGGGGTAAAGTGGCGAAGCCACCCCAAAACGAAGCGTAGACAAAAACGTCAACTGGACAAACTTGTTAGGCTTTTGTTTCTGTAGAGCATATATTTACCCTCAACATCTCCAACTCTAAGCTCTGCTTCCTGATCGAATACAGTCCAATAGTGGCCCTTATGATTCGTTTCTTTCTGAATGAGTAGGCTATGATGCACCCATTCTTCTGGTAACAAGTTTGTGCTTAACAGGCTCGTGGAAATATTTAGCCCCCCTTGTGTTTCAATGCTACTTTGTATCTCCAAAGACTTTAGTACTCCAAAGCCATCATTTGGTGAGGTTAACGTTGTTTTTCCGAAAACATGCTCACCAATATGGTAATCACGCTTATCCAATAGCATTAAAATACAAAGAAATATTTTCTCTGACTGACTTTCCAGATCTTTCCTCGTATCAATCAATGCAAGAGACTCAAGTGTAACCCAAAAACTTTCGACTATTTGCTGTGGTTCCCAAAGCGGTTCGATCTTTATAAAAGAGGACGCTTCGTTAATAACATTAGCTAAATCTTTTGAACTAGGATTTGTACATCGATACTTTGCACCAGACGTTTTCCTGCTTTGGTTTTTAATTATATCTTCTTCTAAAAAACAAGCTCTAAACCTTTTCTTCGCTTCTTTTCTGCTATATCCGTATTTTTTCTTAAGACCCTTTGAATCACATGAGTCAAGCTGATCAATGACAAAGTCATAAAACCACTGATCCACTGGACTGGTTAGGTCAATTGCCTTTTTCTCGTGCTGATACAATTTATATGCATTAAACCGGCAGTAAAGTTTGTATAATGACGAGAAAACCTGTCCAGAATCACGTTTGGGATGCCCCATAAAATGAGCAATCTCTTTAAAAATACTTGAAGCCTCGGTGTATTCCCTCAGCCAAATAAGTAGAAGCTCAATTTCATTGCTACATACATTGCCTCTTTCTATATTCGAAATAATATCAAGAACTTTTGATTTTATTGGCATAGGAAGCATAACTTTATCTCTGTGAGCCTAACGCCGCCAGCAGGGGAGACAAAACCAGAGCGAAGCGGCGGTTTTGGCTTCCCTCTGGCTGGCTTTGTTATACATTACTTTTTCTTGCCTGACCTAATTTCAAAAGATTTAATCACAAGCTCATCAAGTTCTTTGTTGTTCAGTTTCTGGATGAACTTTATACAATGATCTTTAGTTGGCTCTTTGTTAAATTGCTTCTTAATTGCTTCTTGTTCCACATTATCCAAATTATTTGGCCAATCTACGCTCGTTCGACGCACCAAATCTGCATAGGATTTGTTAATTTCACTTGATAGCTTAGGGTGGTATACCTCACACCCTTTTGTCATTAGTATTGTTTGCATAAAAACAAAATCGAAACTAGGCATGCCTAATTGAGCATTAGCATTGGTAGCACTGAAGATAAATATAAACCCTAGGATTCGTATATAGCTTTTCATTTCAATATCGACTTTTCAATTTTTGGTTTTGCCTAACAGTATATTGGGCTGAATTCCGCCTATGCACGAAGTACAATTCGTGCCGCGAATGGTTTTTCTTCTTCCTTAAACCTAACGAATTCAAACACTTAAACCACACCCCCCTCATGTACATTTACTCAACATACGCGCAGAAACAGAGCTTTCGGGTTTCATGAGACCTGGATAAGAACTGCTATGCAAACATCATGAATCAGAAAACCCCTCTATTTCAAAAGCTTACTACCCAAGCACTGGTAAATAGAAGCCGTTACAATTGCGTACTCATGAGACCTCAGGCTGACATTTTTAAGAAAATCACTTATAACTGTATGCATATACAGCCATTGAGGATTTCACTATGTCTAAGCCATCTCCCTTCATTGAGCGAATTCGCACGGAGCTACGCACTCGCCATTACAGTCTAAAAACCGAAAAAACTTATCTATACTGGGCTCGTCACTTTATCTATTTCCATCAAAAACGACACCCGGAAACTCTGGGTAACGTTGAAATTGAAGAATTTTTGAACTACCTTGCCACTCGGCGTAAAGTCGGTGCGGCCACACAAAACCAAGCACTATGCGCACTGATCTTTATGTATCGGTATGTGATCAAGCGAGAGATCAAAGACTTGAGTTATAACTTTGCTAAACGACCCAAGAATATGCCCACAGTGTTATCCGGGCAGGAGGTCGCGGCTATTCTCGCGAACCTTACTGGCAAGTACTGGTTGGTTGCCGCCATGCTCTACGGTTGTGGTTTTCGTATTCACGAAGCGCTGGCTTTGCGCGTGAAGGACATTAACTTACATCAACAATCAATATTTATCTTCCGAGGCAAAGGCGGCAAGGATCGCTATACCCTGCTGCCTAAATCACTTACCCAATCACTGGAAACACAAATCCAAGTAGTGGAGCATCTGCACCAACAAGATCTTGCAGAAGGCTATGGAATGACCTCAGTACCACCTGCGCTAAAGAGGAAATATAGCAACTCACTCATGGACCTTTCTTGGCAATACCTATTCCCGTCAACAACACGATGCAGGCACCCTTATGATGGCTACATCTGTCGCCACCACTTACACAGCACGGCCTTCTCCAAAAAACTATGAGAAGCGGTACGAAAAAGTGACGTGCGAAAACGCGTCACTGCCCACACATTCAGGCACTCTTTTGCTACGAACCTTTTACAGACCGGCAGCGACATCCGCACAGTTCAGGAGCTTCTTGGCCATTCAGATATACGGACAACTGAAATCTATACACATGTTATCGGCAATCGCCGAGCAGGTACTGCCAGCCCGGTTGATGCTTTGGTCATGACGGGGGCGGGAGCAAGGATATAAATGACTTTTAATCCTTCTATTGGATCTGGGCTGGGACGCTGAACGGTGAGTAACCGCTAAGGAGGGTGATGTACGAATATTCACGGCCGTCCGCTTTGGAGCACAGCGCCAATTCTGATCAGGTAAGTCGTGTGACGAAAATTAGGCGATAGCCGCCGAATACCTAGACCACGAGGCTTGGGAAGGACTTTGAGAAAGGCTATATCGGGTCAAAAGTGAGCAATAGAACAAAGGCCAAACCTAGGCCCACTCAACCCATGA
>CAJQKX010000716.1 GCA_905479025.1 uncultured Paraglaciecola sp. | reverse complement strand
TTGCAGTACTTATCCTCATCGCCACACTTGCCAGTATTCTAGCTAACATTATAGGTTTGGCCATGTTCATGGGCGGTTTGCACCGTCGTTATCAAGCAAACACAGTTAAGGTTAGACGAGTATTATCGTTTGACTATTTAGGATTGCGGGGCTTCGTAGATAAGCGTTTCAAATTGCTCTGCGAGCAATTTGAAACAGCGGTATTAAATCTAAGAACTATGATTGCAGGCAATTCTAATGATTAAATATTCGTGGGGATCCCTCAGGGTCAGAGTCAAATAAAACTCGTAACATGTTGATTTTAATTGATAATAAATAATAAATAAACTCATCATGTTTATCTCTGCGAGACAGGTTCGTTGAAAAATGAATGTTAGACCTGCAAGGTTAAAATAGATGCTTTTGTTTGGTGGCTTCGCCACTGCTTTTGGTTTTGAATATCGGGGTCAGAACAACATTAAATTATCTTATTCCGCCATCCGAACTTTCTACCCGGTGGAGGATTACGACAAAGTTGACGTTGAAAATATCGCTCAAAAATTCCTTGCAATGTTCGTGACCTACGGGGGCAGTATCTTTTGATCAGCAATGGATGTGCCTAAGGTTTTCCTGTCGATTTGTTGATGCTCGCTATAATCTTAACTGCAGCACCGCTACTGCTGACGAAACTATTGAGTGCATGACCAAAAACGACCATCATTCTTGGCCATTTTTTAAGAAGTATAATTCAGTAAAACCCATTTTTACAAATTCGGCATCTCTAAAATTTCTTACGGTCGCTTTGCCTTTACTGATGGTGGCAACTCGCTGCTCAGTTTGTAAAAAGTGGGTAAGGTCTAGTCCTTCAGCATCGGCCACTGCCTCATGCATATTGCGATAGCGGCTGTAAGAAAAACTCATTTCCTTTGCCACACCATTAAACTTATAACGTACTTTATGTGTCATTTTATACTCACATGAGTTCATCAATTGCGAAAACTATTTGACCGCCATTATAAGCTCAAATAGCGGTGCTTATTCAATAAGCTTAACAAAAAGTATTATCGCGGTGAGCCCCATTAACTAAGCAACGCCCTTATATACCCAAGTGACCTCAAAAAGCACAGTTCAGCGGGAATTCAAATCGTCAAATACAAGGCATTTGTGTTGAGACAAAACAATTAACATCAATTAACAAGCCACCCATGATATAAACTCAACAGCCAATGATAATTTTAAACAACTGATTTTGTTATTAGAAATCTTTAATCGTACAGTACTTAGAGTCGAGGGCAAGAGCATCGGCGTTGCTGACTAAAGGGGTTGCTTCGCAATTGATTATCATGGATGTCCTGTTAATTTCTATCCTATTTCTATTAATTCATCCTTTCCTATTTACTGAGTGAAATTAACTTTTTAGTGGACATAGGCCGTTTTTTTTATTTCTTGTGGTGAGATTACATCAGATAACATTATGTCGATACTTGCCTCGGTAATAGCATTGGAGCAATGTTCAAAAAATGCGACTTTAGTGGCATAATCTAAGGCACATTCGATGGCACATTTCATTTTATTTTTGAACCGTTGTAATAAGCTTTTGGCTGCATCGACTTGATTAATGGATACATAAGCATGGGCCAACATAATTGCTAATGAAGTTAAATTTGTGGTGAGTTGCGGTGATTCTAAGCGGTTGTCAAAAATGATCTCTGCTGTTTCAAATGCACAGCCTAAGAGCGGTATCGCTTTGTTTGGTTGGTTTCTGTGTAGTAAATGTTCAGCTAGTTTAGTCATATTCTGAACGCTAATAAAAGCTTCTTTTGGGTTGGCATCTATCCAAAATCTGTGATTAGGACAAATGTATCTGTATTCTGACATGGCAAACTCCTGTTATGGATGCGCTGCTTAAGACTGTTTTTTATACTGAGTAAGTTTTAGGGTTGCGAATTTTGCAGTGGATAATTATTTTGCTTATCTCCGATGTAGTAAGCGTGTAATTTATTAATTTCTTGGGTTTTTTGTTTGTATTGCTGTTGGTCTAATATTTCGTATAACAGTGGTAACAAACGTTTTATATAGCGATAACATTTTTTACGCCAAAAACTAGCGATACAGTGATCGCATATTGTGTCAATCAGAGTGTTGATTACCCGCATATGTGCTTGTCGCACAGCAGCAAGATGTGTGAGTTGTTTGGCCCGTTCCAACCCTAAGTGTACATAACAAGCTATGATGTCATCGTTGTGGGTATTGCAATCGCAATCGCCATAACGCACAGACATTTCGACAGCGGTAAAAGTAAAACAATATTTGAAAGACATAAAGCCCACTAATCTAAATGATAATTGTTATTGTTTAGATTAGTGGGCTTTAGATATGATGTCAATATAATTAAATGGTCTCAGGGTCTGAAGGATACCCCACAAAATAAACAGGTAGTAATTTTAAGATGATTTGGAACATCCACGTTACTTAGTGATCAGATCAATCTCCAAACATCATTAAAAATCAATACCATGAATGAAGTTGTTATTTTGAAAACGTTCTTTACGGCTGTTTCGCCTAAAATGCATCATCGGCGTTACTTACTCCGTGTGAGGCTATTGCTACTCTATTACTCATTCATTATAGTTTTATAGTTACGCAGGCGTAAATTTTATCTAGTAGAATTAGAAGTGTCTTAAGCGGGGAGTATTTATAATTGCTGTATTAGTCAATACATGGTGTTCTACAGAATATTGATAACATGTTAAAATCATCCTCGATGAGGCAAACGAATTCCAATGCGATGGATTTGATGACGATGCAGTGTTTTAAGGAGCATAATGGCTAAGAAATTTTACGCAGTACTCAAGGGCCATAAGGTTGGTATTTTCACTACATGGGCAGCTTGTCAGTTATCGACCAAGGGTTATTCTGGAGCTGCATTTAAATCGTTCACGACTCAGAAAGAGGCTGACGAATACCTTGGGAATGCGGTTACGTCACCGGGCACCTCACCCAAGAATTCTATCCAAGCGACCTCAGCTGTCAATAGTCCTGAAGGATTAACAGTGGTGCTGGCCTATCAGTTCCCCATACAGATATACACAGACGGTGCTTGCGATCCCAACCCGGGTGCGACGGGCTCTGGCCTTGTAATTTACGAGTATGGAAAGTTAACGACTTTAAAGTACGGTTACCACATCCCTAACGGCACAAATAACACGGCCGAATTAGTTGCATTAAGAGAGGCCATTAAGTTAGCCCACGATTACATCGAAAAAGGTCAGCCAGTAGAAATTTTAAGCGACTCGGATTATTCCCTTAAAGCTGTCTTTGTTTGGTCAAGGGGGTGGGAGAAAAAGAATTGGACCAAGGGTGGCAGCGCTCCGATACAAAATCTTGAGTTGATCAAAGAGTGTTACGCCTTAAGTCGTTCTCTGATCGGAAAGGTACAGATGACACACGTCAAGGCTCATTCAGGGACAGAGGGAAACGAACTCGCAGACCGCTTATCAGTTCAAGCTCAATTGCAACAGGTAACAGGTTGGCAGGACTTCACAGATGAAACGTCTCCCGAGAAAATACTCGCCTTGAGTCGAGGCTAGAGTGATGAGTAAGACTGCCTAATAATAGATAGTCGCTATGGAGTATCAAAAGGTTAGCAATCACAACTTATGGCAAGGTTTGGTATCCAATAAAATATCTTTGTTTCTCAACTTTTGGACAACCTGTGGCTATCTAGCCTGTTTACCTGGAATAAGCATCAACAGCTCTGGTGGCCTTTAAGGCGAATTACATGGATGTTATGTATTGATTCACTTCTAATGAATTTGTCATGGTGTGTTTGTGTGGGGCTATCCGCGGGGTGGCCACTCCTAGACAGTCGTTCGGTAACGAGTAATAATAACAGTGGCTTAGCGAAATAAGGTCAAATAAACATTGCCGACAGCGCAGAAAAGCCGCTTTTAACAGCGAATATTGCTAATAAAAAGTAGAGGCCGCCTCAGACAACTCTGTTTGGATAAAGGCTAGTTCATAACCAAATCTGACGATTGTCAGCCATAGATTCAAGAATGAAAATTGTGGCTTCATCAGCCGGTAGCGGTTTACTAAACAAATATCCTTGTATAACGTCACAATCCATCTCTTTAAGAATGCTGAGCTGTTCATTTGTTTCTACACACTCTGCCACTACGGACATTTCCAAACCTTTTCCCAGCATAATGATCGACTGCACTATAGCTTTGTCAGCTCCGCTTCGTCCCAGTTCTTTTATAAAAACCCCGTCTATCTTAAGCTTCTTAACGGGTATATATTGCAAATAAGCTAGACAAGAGTAGCCCGTTCCAAAATCATCAAGGGCAACACTGACACCTATATCTACCAAGGAATTTAATACCGATACTGCGTTTTCCCTGGCGTCCAAAAAGGTATTCTCAGTTAGTTCGACTTCCAAATATTCAGGGGCAAGTCCTGTTGCAATAATAATTGCCAGAATTTTTTCCATAGATTCTGGATGCAAAATAAAAGATGCGGGCAAGTTTACCGCTATGCTTAAGGGTTTAAAGCCCGCTTGTTGCCAGCTTACATTTTGCTCACAAGCCTGCCTTAGCACCCATAGACTCAAGTCATACATGAGCCCTATTTCTTCTACTACAGGTAAAAATTCTTCTGGCGATATAAATTCACCTCCACTTTTCCACCTTATCAATGCCTCAAATCCCACAAGGGTTTTAGTATTCCCTGACAATTGTGGCTGATACACCAAAAAAAATTCATTTTCTTCAAATGCTTTACGCACCTTCAATTCTAGTGTTAGACGCTTTACAGACCCATCAAGCATGCTGGTGTTGAAGTACTTAAACTTGCCTAGGCCTTCTGCTTTCGCCTTGTACATACTAATATCTGCATGTTTTAATAAACTCATCGCATCTCGACCATCATTTGGATAACAGGCAATACCTATGCTGGTTGAAACATGCAACGAATGGTTACTTATGATGTTTGGGAAACTCAACGCATTAGTAATTTTTTCAATAACAAATTGTACATTTTCAAGTTTATTAATATTGTCAAGGAGCAAAACAAATTCATCTCCTCCCCAACGACAGACCGTGTCAGATAGTCGAACCGTCGAGAGTATCTTAGCGGTTACTTGCACCAGCAACTGATCGCCTACACTATGGCCAAGGCTGTCATTGATAATTTTAAATCTGTCGAGATCAAGAAATAACACAGCAATGCCTTTTTTATTTCTATCAGCATTCTTTATAGCCTGAGATAGCCGTTCCATAAATAGATGCCGGTTGGGTAACTTGGTTAATTCATCATAGTTAGCGCGTTCATAAAGTTGTGATTCATTAATTTGTATAGTATCAAGCATGGCATTGACACCTAAAATGAGAGTACCTACTTCATCAGTTGACTTGTTACCAAGTCGTTTGTGGTAACGTTTATATTTTGCGACATAGACAACCAAATTGATTAAATCTTTGATCGGAGCGGACATTTTTTGCTGTAATTTCCAGTTAAATATACAAGCCAACAAAAAGCTACATAAAAGTAAAATAGTAGCTATTAATACATAGCGCTTTTTCTGATCAGCTAAAGTATTTGTATTTGCAGATATCAGAATAAAGCCCAGATATTCATTATTTCTGATGACCTGTTGTAAGTTATAAAAATTATTTCCTTTAAAAAAAGATGTATTCTTAAAATTTTCAGGGATCAAATCAATAACTTCGCCAGTGCTTATGTACTCTGCAAATAATTGGTTATTCTTATCATAAATTTGTGCGTATCGAATACTGGGATTCTGTTCAAGGCTAAACAATATATCTTTGGCTGACTGCTGATCATCAAATAATAATGCTGAGGCACTGCTATCGGCCAATAAATTGACTTTGCTAGCCATTGAAGCCATCAAATTATTCTTGTAATCATTAATAAAATTTGAATATAACAAAGCTGTCATAATCGATAATGTGATAATGTTAATTGCAACAGCACCGATAAGCTGTTTACCGAAGAAACCTATTTTAGTTTTTTTTTTCTCAGTCATTTTCTGATTTTAGCCAGTTTCAATAATTCAGAGCTAAAATTTACTTCAAGTGAATTTATGTAATGCAAATCAATTTCAAACCGCAGTTTTTCATCATCCTTGTAAAATACGATAGCCGCACCAGGAAAGTAAGTTTCTCTTGAATTGACTACAATAACGATGTTTTGAAGGTCGATAGCATCAACATTTTTAATTGAGGTTACATACATTAAGTCACATCCACTTGTTGTATCCCATTTTAACGATTTCACTTCATACTCCCTATTATTGAATATAGGGTTGACAGCCATTTCACTCAAAAATGCAATAAACTCAGCTGATTCTTCAACACATATCTTGATTGAAGTTAATGATTTTTTTTCACCTTCAGTTGGCCATTTAATAAATTTGGTAAAGTTCAACAAGTAAGCAGCTTTTAACTTATTCTCTTTGCTTATTGTGGCTGAGGCATTGCCCACAACACAAAATAAACAAAATAAACCAACCAGATAACCTCGTGTATTTCTATCAAATAGTCGGCAAGCTAATTTTGCAAAATTGTATAATTGCACTAGAAAACTTTTGAAAGAGAAATACTGTTTCGCCATTGCTCTTTGGGTTGTGGACCATTGAGATTTTGATAAATAGGCTTACCTATTTCTACATTTAGTTGATATTTTTCTGCAAATTTCCAAGAAAGTCCCAAACCAGCATCAATCTTTTTACCACCAAAAAGTTTTGGATTCGTTATACTAGCAGGATATGGAATAGGTGCATCAACCAATAATGAATCATCCTGCCCATGAATAGTATTACTATATATAAGACCTAATTCAGCATAAATTTGAAGCGTCGGAGATAGCTCATTTTGATAGCGTCCCTTTAGGCTGAAATTATTTCCTAACCGATAGTTTCTGCTATTGTAGCCGGTGCGTATATTGGCTGAAAAACTCACATTAAAATCATGTAAATCACTATTTTTATAACTTAATTCAATGGGGAAGTCATAGGTCCCTGAGCCTAGCTGCATCGTGTAAGGAAGCTCCTGATCACCCGGTGCTCGCGGTGTATCTCCCACTTCGTCGACAGAACCAATTGGTAAGCTTACCCCAAATGAAAAGCGCCAGACGCCTGTCCCAGAGTTGGACCAATTATAACTAGTTGAAACGGCTATATCTCCCACTCCTTCAGTTTCAATAACAAAAAAATTATAATTACTAACGATGCTAATGTGGTCGGTTTTTTGTTTGAGGTAGGGGATAGAAATTTGCCCTTTCCAACTTGAATTGAACTGATATCCCAAAGAAATGATATGTGCTTTTTGATAGATCGTTGTAGGTACAACAGGAAAGTTTTTAGTCGTGCGGTCTTCTTCTCCTGGTCCATTCCAAAGTACATCATCAAAAGTGAGTGCTTTGTCACCATCAAGATAACCTTCAAATTTCACAGATTTCAACTGATATCCTAATAACCAGGGAGAAATTAGAGAACGATCTGTATGATTTTCATAAATACTCTGCTCAAACAACTCTTGAAAATTCATTTGAGCAAATTCTGAAGGGGTGCTTTGTGCGAGACATTTAGAGCAAAAAACTACTATCACTACTAATAAATATTTCAACATAATCTAATACCTTCGGTAAAGATAAAGTGTTAGTGAATTCAATATATTATTTCATTAAAACTAATTTCATAATCCAACAAAATGAATTTTTATGAAAGTAATTTTTTTATATTTCTTTTTGTTTAAATTTATATGCAATAGCCAAGTCAAATCAAATTTGAATACTGCGTAACAATAACGCTCGCTAAACAGCGTTGCCAATATGCCAGAAACAATAATTTCAAAAGAGCCCCGTTGATGTTCTGGGTACAAAAACTTAAGTTTTTTTTGGAGGATAAAAATAGAAGCCTTTGAGCAATACGCTTGTGTGAGGGTTATAGCGAGCATCGACAAATCGCTGACTTTCACTTCCAAAAGGATATATAAGAGAGGTAAATATAGAGAATTTGAGGCATTGAATATATCATTTTATAAAAATTGATATTTTATCTTACTCATCCTCATCATTCGAACTTAACTTATCACTATTTACCGTTATTCCTTTGGTTATTCTTTGGTAAATTACTATAGCTTTGCCGGTGCCGGTGCTCCAGTTGGAAAGTTAAATACTTTGTCAGACTTTATTTTAAACAAGGAACATCAATGTCGAATATTTTTTCTGAAAATCAGCCTGCAGTTACTGGCGATGGAAAGTCCAAAGACACCGCATTTCATTTTAAGTGTGCAAAAACTAGTCAAGATGCAATGAAGTTATGCTATCGATACCTAGACAAAATTGGTTATAAAGTTGACCTTAGAGATAAACAAAATGGAGGGGTTGAAGACGGGTATGCCTTTGATATTTGGAAAACAGATGTCGGTACTATTTGGTTTAAAATTCCTTTTTTTCAAGGGTTCTAGGAGACTCCTTAATACCTATAAACTAACACTGTTCAGGTTTGTATGAAATACGCTTGACATTTTAACAGGCATCACCTGTTTACAAATTTTCATTTATTTAGAATGCGCCTCAAGGGAATTTTGCACTACTTTAGCATTCAGTGAATAAAGCTATCATCATTTTTGGACTTCTCTCAGGTTCGCAGTGTAACTAAAAATGTGGACTCGCAACTTCATAGATAAATATTGTCATTCTTAGACAATATTTATAATGTCTATATAAATAACAGCTTTGTGGTGTATAGGTGACTGGATTGTGCTCTGATAGGGGATTAACAGAGCAATTATGTTAAGTTAAAGCGCCGTGATTTACATGAACACTGACACTGATGATTTTGTCATTGCCTCGCTTATAGATATCGTTTATTAATAATTTTGACTTTACTTGAGTAATAACGAGTTCAAAGTCGAAAATTGAAAGTAAGGCATTTATTATTTCACCACTATCACCATCCCCCAAAAATAGACCTTTTAAATTCAGCTTGATGATAAACCTGTTCCAATTTTTGATAGGTCTTTTTTTATTGAGCTTTTTATTTTCTGTGGCGCAATATCTGCTACTCCAAGTTCAGATAAATGTGCCACCTGCCTTGCTTGGTATAGCGGTATTGTTTTGTGGCCTGTTATGGATTAAAGGTGTCCCAAAGGTAATTTCTAATGCAGCCAACCCATTGCTAGCGCATATGTCTCTATTTTTTATTCCTGCCATTGTTGCCATTGTGAACTTTATTGACTTGATCGCGGCGTTTCCTTTGGCTTTGTTCTTTTCTATCGTGGTGTCGACATTAGTGAGTTTGGCTATAACCGCTTGGATTAGCCAAAAATTAATGCATAGGTTGGATAATACAGATGTAAACCGTGATAAACCGCCAAGAGAAGGCGGTTAATATGCTTACCTTCCTAAACGATATCAATTGGTTGGCGACGTTTTTGTGGCTGATGGTCACAGTAATAATTTATATTGGCGCATTGCACCTTTATAAAATAACCAAGCCATTATGGTTTATACAGCCCGCTTTACATCCG
>CAJQKX010000715.1 GCA_905479025.1 uncultured Paraglaciecola sp. | reverse complement strand
GCTTGCCTCCTGCCAAACTCTTCGATCGAATGGTGACGGGAGATTTTCTACAATAATTAATACTTTCTTTTTACTACCAACTGATGCCATTGTACCTATCCGGAATGCTTCTTGAGCTAGAAATTCGAGTAAAATCAATAACAACTTGATCTTGATTAGTTTTTTCTAAAATATCATTAAACTCTGGAGAGTTGTTACCAATTACGATTACCTCGGCATCATTAATAGCCGCACCTATATTATCAACCATTAATTCAGATATATGAGGAATCACATTTAATATGTAATCTTTATTCGCACCCGTTAAACTTGCGAGGTGAACATTATGATCATATAAACAAAGATCATAACCTTTACCAAGAAGTCTTTCGATAATCTCAACAATCGGACTTTCCCTTAAATCATCTGTTCCAGCCTTGAAACTAAAACCTAATATCGCAATCTTCTTCTTGCCCTCTTTTAATATCATATCCAATCCACGCTGAATTTGTAGATTGTTATTAGGCAAAATTGATGTGATGATTGGCAAGTCGAGATCCATAGTTTTCGCCTTATAACTAAAGGCTCTAACGTCTTTTGGCAAGCAAGAACCTCCAAATGCAAAACCAGGTTTTAAATAGTAAGACGAAAGATTGAGTTTTTTATCCTGGCAAAATATATCCATGACTTGATGACTATCAATATCTAACTCTTTACAGAAATTTCCGATTTCATTTGCAAAACAAACCTTAAGAGCATGCCATACATTATCAGTATACTTTACCATTTCGGCAGTTCTTAGATCTGTACGTAGTAGAGGTGAATTAATATTTTCATATAGCTTCACTAATAAACTACCACTTTCATCATCTATCTCTCCGATAACAATTTTTGGCGGATGAAAAAAGTCATATACAGCTGTGCCCTCGCGTAAAAATTCAGGATTAATGCAAACACCAAAATCTTTACCTACAACCTTTCCTGACGACTCTTCTAATATTGGAATCACAACATCCTGCATAGATCCAGGGAGCATCGTACTCCTCACAACAACAAGATGAAAAGAATCCTTTAAATGAATACTTCTCCCTATTTCTTGACATACATTACAAATATATTCTAGATCTAGATCACCATTCACTTGGCTAGGAGTTCCAACACAAATGAAACTAACGTCAGAGTCTAATATAGCTTCTCTCCCTGAGGTTGTTGCACTGAGCAAACCTTTAGAGACAGATTGATGAATCAAATCACCCAAATCATTCTCAATTATAGGTGATGAAGCTTCATTTATTTGATTGACCTTGACTTCATTTGGATCAACACCAATCACTCTGTGCCCAGAAGAAGAGAAACAAGCAGCCGAAACACAACCGACATATCCAAGTCCAAATATACTAATACGCATACAATCTAATACTCCTTATAGTGACTTTATGTAAAGAAATTCATACTATGGGGGTCTCTAAAAAAAAGAATTTTTCCATATTTCCAATGAGATCAATGTCCATATTATTTTTTCGTGGTTTTTTTTACCTGACAAATGCTCATCCAGGATTTTATCTATTACTTTTTGATTAAAATGATTTGAACATATTGAATCATTTGATTTTATTAGATCAAGTAAATAATCTTTCAGACTGGACCTAAACCATTCATTGACAGGTATCTTAAAACCAACTTTTGGTCGATTAATAATATTACTAGGTAATACTTTTTTCATAGCCTCTCTTAAAATATATTTACCTGACCCACCTCTCAAGCGCCAATTATCTGGTAATGAAGAAACATAATGAGTAAGATCAACATCTAAAAATGGCATCCTAGCCTCAATAGAGGCGGCCATAGTCATTCTATCACCACGTTCTAAAAGATTATCCGGCAACCAGCTTGTTTGATCAAAATATAGAGATTTGCGCAGACCTGATGCATCACTATCAAAATCAAATGGTGGAGAGTTGCGAATTGGCTCCTGATTGCATTGATAAAATAATTCTTTGATTGAATCAGAAGAGAAAGCACCAAACCAACGAGGCATCCGAATATAATCTTGCTTGTTCGATAAAGTATTTATTGCCGTATCTAAACGGTGATATTTATAAGGTAGGAATTTTGAAAACAATCTAAGAAACAATGATAGTTGGTGAAACCCATTTTTAGAAAAAATGTTGGAGTAAGCCTCAAATTGATGCTTAGGATAACCAGCAAGAACTTCATCTGCACCTTCTCCCGTCAAAATCATTTTTACAGATTTCCCAGCCTCCAAAGCGAGCAAATAAATTGGAATATCTGACGGCTCAGATATAGGTGCATCTCTAAATTTAGTAACTTTTGTGAGATTTTCAATGATACTCATCGGATTAACGACTAATTCATGATGATTAGTTTTAAATTTTTTGGCTATAACCCTCGCATACGACAATTCACTAAAACGACCCTCTTCAAATCCAACAGAAAATGTATTAATTGGCATCGATGAATTTCTAGCCATTAATGCTACAACTGCTGATGAATCTATACCTCCAGATAAAAAAGCTCCAAAAGGAACCTCCCCGACCATCCGCTTTTCCACCGAGCTTGACAAAAGATCCCAAAAGCGGTTAGTTGGATTTTTTATATCGATAAAATCGTTATTGAACGCATTTTTATCAGGAGGGCTATAATAACTTTGAATATCAAGCTTTCCGTTCCTCCAATAACCAAAAGAACCAGCTGGTAATTTATATACCCCTTCAAATAAAGTATCTGGCGATGGTACATATCGATACAAGAGATAATTGGACAATGCACCTCTATTAATTGATTTATTATGTTTTGAGCTAGCCAAAACACTTTTAATTTCTGATCCGAAAAAAAATTTATTACCCCCCTCGAAATAAAAAAAAGGCTTTTTACCAAAATGATCTCTCGCTATAAATAACGATTTCTCATCCCTATCCCATATTGCAAAAGCAAACATTCCTTTGATAAAGTCTAATAACTTTTCCTTCCATTGACAGAAAGCAACCAATAAAACTTCAGTATCTGAATCAGTAGAAAAGCTATGACCCAAATCCCTCAACGTTTTTTTTATTTCTAAATAGTTATATATTTCTCCGTTGAAAACTATCGAATACCTACCATCAAGTACCGTTAAGGGCTGATGGCCACCGTTTATATCAATGATGGCCAACCGAGTATGTCCTAGAACAACGCCATCAAGAGCGAGTACTCCCTGATCATCCGGACCTCGGTGGCCAAGTAGAGACAGGCCATCCTCAACATGAAGTCTTGCTAAATGTGGATCAAAATCCGAAAAAGCCAAACCAGCTAAACCGCACATATTTTATTCCCTTATTTTTCTGATAAAAGTAGCAGGGTTTCCACCAACTATAGAAAAAGGTGGCACATTTTTTGTTACAACCGAACCCGCGGCTACTATCGATCCCGTTCCAATATTTATCCCTGGTAAAATAATGACGCTCATACCGATCCAAACATTATCTTCTATTATTATTTGTGGATAACGCTTCTCGGGCTGAAACCTCATAGAAACATCTAATTGGTCGTAAGAATGTCCAACATAAATCATATTCGCATTAGGAGCTATCATCACATCATTACCAACCTGTACATTCCTAATAGTACAACCTTGATTTATTTGAACATTATTTCCTATTTTTACATCATCGAATTTACCGAAAAAAACATTAGCCTCTAACTCTAAATTAGATCCACACTTACTGCCCAATAAAAAGGTTACAAATTTCCCTCGAAATCTAGAAATTAAATGACCTAAAGGAAAATATCTATTTGGAAGCTTTCTAACAATCACATAGTAAAGAAAAAGATTTACAAATCGGATTATTTGCATAAGGCTTTTCTCGCATAAATTAGCGCTAAGATCATCGGAGTTTGGGACCATCTCAAGAAAATCATATCGGCATTACTTCCTTTTTTATCTGTATGCCTTATATAGCCCTTATCAACATATAAAGCAGATAACGACCTGCCAATAACCCTTCCAAGAAGGTCACTATAATCTTCATTCAAATAAACCATTAACCTAGAGAGAGTTTGAATTGCTTGTGCACAATTCTGGGATTCAATATGAGAAAAATTGTCGTGATAATATTTGGGAGCGCCATCATCTAGAAAGAGATTTTTTATATAGAAATTTATCCCCTTATCTATGCACTGTGCCAATTCGGGATTACAAACATCAGTATATTCTGATTGAATATATGCCAGTGACTCGAGAATATATCCGGTATGATAACCATCGATCCACTTCCCATTCTTCGAAGGCGTATAAAACCATGAACCATTTTTATTTTGACCACGTATTAAAAATTTCAATAGTGAACTTATTCTTTGATCGGAAAAAATTTTTTTATTAAGAATATTATTCGACCGTGCAAAAAAAGCAGCACTAGTGGCATTTACGTTAAAATTGGGTGTCTTTTGATTAGGGTAATATCTAATCCAACCATAGTCACAGTCATCAATAAAACCCAGATCATTAAAAAGATATGACTTTACCGCATCGATATGAGAAATAATCATCTCATCATTCGCTTGCTCATGAAAATCCAATAACGCATGTGATGCATTTAACGTATTAAATAGATTCGGAGTGTCTCTAGAAGCATCTACAAATCGTGTTGCGTAAGGAAAGTTTAAACCCCACGCTTGACCTTTAAGCGTCTTGGAAAAAATCCTTCTTTCTAGTAAAACTTTTCTAATGTCGGCTGCTTTTTTTTGAAACCCTGAAGATAACTCCTTATCATTTATTAAAAGTGAATACACCGAAAGCATATCTGACAGTGTTTTTGTATGCACCATAGGCTTAACTCCCAGACAACTTCTTAAATTGACTGGACTCTTTCGAACAACCTGTATGCAAACCCTTTTAAAGAACGCGTTATCGAAACAGAGACTATATAAAACCCCGCTAGTCAAAGCGTCAAAAATATCAAATGAACAAAATTTCATTTCTTCTACCGACTCAATCAGCGAAGATATCTTTAAATTTGTAACTTCCTTCATATATCTCCCCTCCTTAGTTTCCACAAGTAAACGCACGGTTCATTTCAGTAAGCATCAAATCTACACCAGCATCATTTTTAGAAGTATGAAAAGCTCCCTGTTGCAATTTTTTCATCTTATTTTTATCGTTAATAGTTATTAGGACCATCTTCTCTAGCTCAGGATAACTATCAGCTACTAACGCATTAAAACCATCAGAAACATACTGAAACTCTGGACCATGAGAACTATCATTCAAAGTTAAAACTGGTAAACCATTCAACATTGCATGCACAAGAGATAAGCCAGCATATCTTGGCATTATAAAAAACTCGGCAATTGAGAAATATCTAGAAAGTAATTTTTCGTCATAAATACTGCCTACAAAATGAATAAAATTATATTCTTTGTTTTCGACCTGCTCAATCAACGACAACTTAGACTCGCCGTCACCTATAACGATCAATGAAATATTAGGAATTTTTTTTTGTAGCGTTGCGACAAACTCTATAATCTGGCCAACCTCTTTTTGCTTTGTCAGCCTGCCACAGTAGATTAGATATTTAAAACCTCTCAAAAGGCTAAGCTCATTGAATATAGTATTAGACTCCCTTATATTCACTAATTCTGAATATGTAATAGCATTTAAGCCTAGTGTATTAGGGCAATGAAAGACTCTATTAGAATCGAGTCCATTACTTGTAAGATACGTACGGCCTAACTCAGAAAAAGTCATAACTGCATTTGATTTTTTTAAAAAATAAAGCATGTATGCTTTTCTCAACGATCGATTAATACTTTTTGGCTTCTTCACATGATCATAAGCATGAGTCCACCAAACAAAGTGTATATTCAATATCCGGCAAATTAGAAGGGAAACATACTCAGTTATGTGTGACGTATTATTTAACCCAAAGACAACATCAGGCCGTTTTGTAAGAATATAATAAATTGCAAAAGGCAAAAAGCTTATCCTTCGCGTAAATGACAATACATCATTACAAACTATATACCTCAGCTTTTTCGTAGTAATGAAATCCTTATCGATATTTTTGCAAGTTATAATCGTAATATCCTTTTGGTATTTTTCAGAATACCGATTTAGAATATCATTTCGATATTTTTGCCAAGCTGCATCTTTTGAAATAAACAAAATATTCATCACTGAATCCAATCAATAGAAAACTCGTTACGTATTTTTTCATTATTCCTTGGGTCATATGAGGGCATGAAAAACCGACTCAACCTTCTTAATATCGTATCTTTTCCGTTCATAATGCTATGATTTTCACCTGAATATTTCACATAAACATGAGCACGAAATGGTAATTTATTTAGCTTCCTTCCGAGACTGAGACAGGTACTCTCGATATTCCCATGCCCCTTTCTAACAATATAGGCTTGATTGATATTCGAGTCAGAATCAGCTCCATCCATATCTTTGGGGAGGTCTTCGGGCCGGTAATAAACAATTGGTTGTGGTGGATGCTTTAGTGACAATTTCAATACATCAAGCTCATAAAGATATTCATATCCAGTTTTAATCACCCAACCGGAACAGCCAGAGTTACTCTCTACGAACTCAGATAATCTACAGCTATATAGATCATCCGCATCGCAAAGCATTAAATAACCTCCTCCATACTCTCTAACTTTTTTAGCAATCGCATGCACTTTATATCCCTTATCAATCATTTGATCACGAAGGTTTATCGGGTACTGAGTATTCACCTGAATAAATTCTACTCGCTCATCGTAACGCATTGTTAGATCGGGGATTTCATGGCACGCTATAATGATTTTGAAATTAGGGTTCGTTTGATTGTATAAAGATTTTAAAGCCCGATTAAAAAGTTTAGTAACGATATCCCAGTCATTTGATGAGGGCTTTGATTTTAATGGAATTCCAAAATAGATCATATTTGATAGTTACCCTTGGATCACTTTAGACAGGAGCTCTTCATACAGAATCGCATGATTTTTCCAAGAATAATAATCAGATAAAGCAGTATGTGAGCCCCTCAATTGATTATATATTTCAGAATATTCTTTCCTAGTTCGAATAATACAATGGCAAAGATCCTCAATATTATCGACTTCTGCGACAGATACCGGATAACCCATACCTTGAAGATCACGAACCGCGCCACAATCTATAGTTCCGATCACTGGCAGCCCTCTAAGCATTGCCTCTACAAAAACAATCCCAAAAGCTTCCAATATACTTGGCAGAACAAATATTTTATTCGGGCATAAATAATTATCTAATTGCTCCTGTGGTACAGCCCCCATAAAGACCACCTGATCAACAACATTTAAGTCTGATGCAAGTTTCCTTAAGTCTGCTTCATAAGGACCGCACCCTATAATCTCAAGATTAAAAATTTCCCCCCACTCCTTTAAGGAAGCCAATGCCTTAATAATATTTTGAACTCTCTTTATTTCTTTATTAAGATGGCAAATCGTCACTAATATTTTTTCTTTGACATTACTTTCAGAGAAAATCGGTAAGCCTTTTTCATATTCGTAAGAATTTACACCTAGAGGAATAATATGAACATTTGTGTCGGGCGCCAACCGCTTGATATTTTCTTTATTATATTCACTGTGCACAACAATATAATCAGCAAAACTCAAACACTTTATATATTCGCCTTTAATAAAAGGAAAACTATCGATCGGATTCCTTGGGTGCTCATGAATATTTAGTATTAAAGGTATTTGATAATGCCGGG
>CAJQKX010000714.1 GCA_905479025.1 uncultured Paraglaciecola sp. | reverse complement strand
TCATTAAATAAAGCCTCAGCAACACTTTCTACCTTGTCAATTCTGTTGGTTACCGAAGCTGCAGATTGGTCACTGGCTTCAAATTGATCTTTGAGTTGGCTGTATATATCTTGCAGTTCGCCGCCGTTAAAGTTAATGAGCTGACTAAGTTCATCTAATGCTGAGCTAAATTGCTTTTGGGCATTTTCTTGAGATTTTTTTGCGTCTTCAACTCTGTCGACTAAGATATCGCGCTTTTCGACACCCACCTTTTCCCATGCAGCATAATAGGCGCTTTGGCATCCAGTTAAGAAAATCAGTAATGATATTAATATAATTTTTTTCATAGTTAACCTTTATATCGGGCAGCATCAATGATGGCCCAGACATGAAAAATAAAACCAAAGATAGCCATAAAAAATAAAATGCCAGTGGCGGCTAGGGAATAATTGACACTCACCAACACAAAAAATAATATGGCAGCTAGAATTCTACCCTGTACCAATTGCCCCAATCCGGGAATAAAAAAACTGCATATTGCGGCCAATACGTTGCCACCTGAACCTTGTCCTGACATATTCTTTCTCCGTTGATAATAAAGTAACTTTTAATGTGCTTAAGTAGTAAATTAAATCATTACAGAAAAATAAACAAATAGGATATGTAAATTCGTATGACTAAACTCTTCCCTGATATTCAAGCTTTTGCATCAGAAATGTTAGCCGTATCCAGCGATCATTCATTATATGTGGAACAAACTGGTAATCCCAGAGGTATTCCAGTGCTTTACTTGCATGGTGGCCCTGGGGCTGGAATAGGGAAGGATTACCGCCGATTTTTTGACCCTGATAAATATTGGATCATTGGGTTTGACCAAAGAGGGTGTGGGAAATCGACTCCTTTTGGCGAGCTTGACAATAATAACAGTCATGCTTTGGTTGATGATGTACTTTTGATCCAGCAACACCTTAAGATTAAAAAATGGGTTTTATTTGGTGGTTCTTGGGGTTCCACATTGGCTTTGCTGGTGGCAATTCGGCAACCTGATAATGTGATAGGACTTATTTTACGTGGAATTTTTCTAGCAAGAGAGCAAGATTATACTTGGTATCTAGAGGCGTCAGGTGGGGCTGCGCAGCTTTTCCCAGAATATTACCAAGACTTTCTCACACCCATAAAAAGTAGACCTGCGGATTTATCCATTGTTGATGCCTATTACCAAATATTTAACAGTAATAACGAAGTGACAAAAATGGCAGCCATCAAGGCATGGTGTTTGTGGGAAGCTAGAATTAGCCGACTTCATTGCCAGTTTGATGAGGGCCAGTTGGTTTCAGATGTACATCGAGCTATCAGCTTAGCTCTGTTGGAATGCCACTACATAAAACATCTTTGTTTTATTTCTGAAAATTATATTTTGCAAAATGTTGAGAAAATACAACATTTGCCCGTTACTATTATTCACGGACGATATGACTGTGTATGCAAAATTGAAGCAGCTTATTCATTAAATCAACACTGGCAAAATAGTCAACTCAATATCATTCCCGAGTCCGGGCATAGTGCGGGTGAGAAAATGACCACTGAGGCCTTATGTGCCGCCACTCAATCTATGGCCAACTTTTGGTCAGAACAGCAATGATTGCGCTGATCCAACGGGTTAAGCAAGCAAAAGTAGAAGTAGCTGGACATACTGTAGGTGAGATTGGTCAAGGTATTTTAGTATTACTGGGGGTTGAAAAAGATGACGATAAACTGAAGACACAAAAACTGTGTCAGAAAGTTATGAATTATCGAATTTTTTCTGATCAACAAGGAAAAATGAATCTTAATGTACGGCAAGTGGAAGGTGAATTGCTGATTGTTTCACAGTTTACTTTAGTCGCGGATACACAAAGCGGTAATCGACCAAGTTTTTCCTGTGCAGCACCAGCTGAGTTAGGCGAAACCCTGTATGAATATTTTATCGAATGTTGTCAAACCAACGGGATGCCTTCTCAAACAGGAAAGTTTGGTGCAGACATGCAGGTTTCATTATTGAATGATGGCCCTGTCACTTTTCAATTAAAAGTATAATTTGCTGCTGCCTGTTTTATAGTTTCTAATAGTTTGTTTCTGCTGAGAGTGTCTTCAGCCAAATAAATCCATGGGGAGCCTTGAACAGATGTATAAAATTGATACGCCATCAAGTGAACAAGATTTTACAGACTATTTTGCATGTCGGTGGAAAATGTTAAGAGAGCCTTGGAAATACCCTGAGGGCTCTGAAAAGGATGAATACGAACAAGTCAGTCAACATCGAATGATCCGTAACCCTGATGGCGATGTGATTGCTGTTGGTCGAGTACACATGAATACGGCAGAAGAAGCGCAAGTGCGCCATGTTGCGGTCGAAAAAGACTACCAAGGAAAAGGGTTGGCAAAAATGTTGGTGGCCTCTCTAGAAGCGGTGGCCAGATCAGAGGGGGCGGTCCGCATTGTGACCAATAGTACCCAGGCATCTATCGCGTTGTTTACCAGCTTGGGGTTTGAAGCTCAAAGTGGGGCACCTAAAGAACTAGGAGAGCAACAGCGTCAGCAGATGGTGAAAAAGCTCACTGACCCAAGCAGTATTCTGTTGCATCCCAAATGGTGCAAGTTACTTCAAAGCACTTGGCATGACACTATTCCTATTAGTAAACAAATGGGTATCAAGATACATCAATATACAGGGCGTACTATTGAGACTCGAGCATCTTTGAACAAAAATATTAATCTACACGGCACTATGTTTGCAGGCAGCATCTTTTCTTTGGCAACTTTGACTGGCTGGGGTATGATTTTTTTACAGCTCAAAGAAAAGGGGCTAGATGGTGAGATTGTGTTAGGTGACGGTAATATTCATTATCATAAACCTATTACCATGCAGCCTAGAGCATTGTGTAACATTGAGTCACTGAGTGGTAAATTAGAACCTTTGGGTAAAAACAAAAAGTGCCAGATTAAGTTGAGTGTTGCTATTTTAGACGGTGATAATGCTGTAGCTGAATTTTCTGGAGTATTTTGGGTACTGCCCAATAGTTAAATTGAAGATTGAGTTTATTTTAGACAAAAAAAAGCACATTAATTGCGCTTTCTTGTTGACTATCGATACATAGAATTTTGTTAAGCCACCATTGAAGTCTGTAGCTTTTTCATCGCATTCTTTTCAATTTGACGAACACGCTCAGCAGACACTTGGTACTTATCAGCCAAGTCTTGTAAGGTTGTTTTGTCATCTGATAACCAGCGAGTTTGGATGATATGTTGACTACGGTCGTCAAGTGTTTTGAGTGCAGCGTATAATTTTCCGGATGCATTCGAATCCCAGTCTGCATTGATAACATCAGATTCTACGTCTGTCGTTTTATCCTCAAGAAATTGAACTGGTGCAAAGCTACCACTTTCATCATCATCAGCAGACAAGTCGAAAGCTTGATCATGACTGCTCATGCGAGCTTCCATTTGCAATACTTCTTTGGTGCTGACACCTAACGTTTCTGCTACCTTTTGTACTTCTGCATGGGTGAACCATCCGAGGCGTTTCTTGTTTTTACGCAGATTGAAAAATAACTTACGTTGTGCTTTGGTGGTCGCCACTTTAACGATACGCCAGTTCTTCAGTACGAATTCATGTATCTCAGCTTTTATCCAATGCACAGCAAAAGAAACTAAGCGAACACCTACCGTTGGATCGAAGCGTTTAACCGCTTTCATCAAGCCAATGTTACCTTCTTGAATCAAATCAG
>CAJQKX010000713.1 GCA_905479025.1 uncultured Paraglaciecola sp. | reverse complement strand
GCAAATCCATCTTTATCTTTTTGTTGGTTGTGGTTGCAATGGTTAATTTTATCCTTCTCAAAGACGTAAAGGGTGGCATCGAAGCGGCCGCAAAAATCATCATGCCGGCCTTTTTGATACTGTTGCTGGGGTTGGCCTGCTTCGTCTTAACCCTAGATAATACCTTTGTGGGGGTAAGTTACTATTTAATTCCTGATTTCTTCAAAATTAATGCAGCGGTGCTCATCAACGCTCTATCGCAAGCATTTTTCTCACTTTCTTTGGGTATGGGAATTCTTGTCACTTATGGGTCATATGTAGCGAGACAGGAAAGCATTGCCATCAAACAGTCACGGACCACAAACACTAAGATGATCGATGTAAATCTTATCGTTGCAGGCGATGGCTTTTCTATCCCGCAGGGCAGGTCTTGCGAACTAATATGTAAACTGTGACTCTCTCTTTAGAGAACAAAAACAGGAGAAATTTGAAAAATGAAAATTGCAATCAACACTAAATTCCTCAGGGTGATCGCTTTGGCACCTTTCCTGTGTCTGGCTATATGGCAGCCGGCGGCAGTAAGTGGCCAGCCGCAAATTAAGCCTAATGTATTTGTTAGTGACCACCGTATTTCGTTGGGGGGTAAGACTATTAACTACACCGCTACAGCCGGTGAAACCATGCTTAAAGATGAAAAGGGTAAGCCTATCGCTGCTATTTGGTCGACGGCATACACTCAACCAGATACAAATAAAAGACGCCCGGTTACCTTTGTGTTACATGGTGGTCCTGGCTGGTCGACTGCTCAACAGCATATAGGGTTTATGGGTCCTAAAATAATCAGCATGCCTGATGTGCCGACCAAGGATGATGGCGCCGCGCCGTTTAATTCCCTGATTGATAACCCGAACAGCGTATTGGACATCACAGATATTGTTTTCATTGATCCGGTCGGTACCGGTTACAGTCGCGCGCTTGGGGCCGCTAAAGATGTTGATTTTTGGACCATGGAGTCTGATGCTAGGTCAATTGCGAGCTTTATTCGAAAATGGGTAAAGGACAATCAGCGCTGGAACTCGCCTAAATACATGCTAGGACTAAGTTATGGAACGACTCGCTCAGTGCTAGTGGCACATAAACTCGAGAATCATCACCGTAGCATGGCTATGAATGGATTAATTCTGCATGGGCCGGCACTCGACTTTATAGGTCTGTCACCCCTCACCGGCAACCTTATCAGTTATATCGGTTTTATGCCTACCATGGCGGCAGTGGCGCATTATCATGGTCAAGCGGGTGTAGGGAAGAGTTTGGAGGAATTTGTCGAGGAAGCACGTCAATTTAGTGCCCGCGAATATGCACCAGCTTTGGCGTTAAGCGGAAAGATCAGTGACGAAGAGAGAGTAAAGGTCGCAGAGCGGTTTGCCTACTTTACCGGTTTGGATGCAGGCTATATCTTGAAGTCTGACTTGAAATTGATCATGCCGCGCTACCGCAAGTCGTTACTTCGCCATAAAGGCTTAACGGTTGGACTTAGTGATGGACGTTACATTGCCGATGAATATGACGATTTGGCTTCTGAACCTACCATCGCAGACCCGACCTCATTTAAGCAAGCTAGTGCCTACTACGCTCTTTTTAATGAATTTATCCATGCGGATTTGCGTGTAAAAATGGACCGACCGTACGAGTATTGGAACCCTAAAGTTGGTAAGCATTGGACTTGGGCGCCGGATTTATCTTCTTTTACTAACCCAAAACAATACCGCATTGCTAAACGCACAGGTCATATCGAGGTATTAAGTAACTTGAGTCACCTGATGCAAATAAATGAGGACATGAGGGTACTTGTTGGATCTGGTTACTACGATTTAATTACCCCACTATTTGATATGGAACGGATTTTCACTGACGGTAGACTTCCAGCGTCTAGAGTCGATATCAAATACTACCAATCCGGTCACTCATTATGGGCTAATGGTGACTCACGCGCGAAACTACTGGATGATTTACGTGCGTTTTTAACCTCAAAACACTAAGATTTCTGAACAAACCACAACACTTGTAGTGTTGAGGTCAGGGGTTTGATCTCGCTAGGCTCCACCTATTGTTTGTATAATTATACAAACGATAGGTGGTTTAGCTGGTTACCAGAGCTGGATGAGTTATTGGAGGCTGCCAGAGAAATAGGCGGTTCGCTTGGTCTCATAGATCAGTTATCGACGGAAAAGCCAGGCCAACCAATCACTCTTGACATATAGTGGCAGGAAACAGCGTACATTTGACGTGTAGTGCCCAATTTCTACTAATGCCTGGTAACGACCCAAAGCAGACAATTTTAAAAATCCGTCGTCATTTGTAAGAATCAACTCTAGAGAAGCTTCCCTTCAGTGCTTTATTTTCGAGGGGTCGTCAAAATATTCCTTGCAGTAATCAATAAAAATTTCCACCCGCTTCGGAAGCTTGATTTCCGATATTTTTGCTACAACGATGGTGAGGGCCGAGGTTTCCTCAGAGAGCTCGCGAGAGACTACCGCCGAGCCGTCGTAGCATATATTGGTTTGTGGACTAAGGTTGCTGATAGAGTAACCTCTCCCATTGGCAACGAGGCTCCTGGCAAGCTCAAAACTCTTGGTTTTATGCCGAATGGTTGGTTCAAATTTATGCTTATGGAATAGTGATTTGAAATATTCGCGGCTGTGAGGAAGATCAATGAGGATCATTGGTTCATCGCGAAGTTCCACCAAGTCTATCCGTTTCTTTTTAGCAAGTGGATGATCACTTGCCAACATTACACGAGGCGGTAAAAGAGACAATACTTCAGTGTCGAAATTATCTTCGAGATTTAAGTCGTAGATAATGGCGGCTTCTATTCTCCCATTTGTCAGGGCATCGCTGAGCTGCTGTTGATCGCCTTCATGGAGATTGAAATCGACCTCTGGATAGTGCTCGTTAAACCTTTTAATAACTGACGGGATATAAAGCGGAGCCAGCGTAACAAAGCAGCCCAAATTTATTGTACCGGATAGAGTGGTACTGTGCTGTTTCATGCTTCCATCGACGTCATCGGCGTGTGCGAGTAGGCTTGCCGCTTGACCCAAAAATTCTTTGCCGGCCGATGTTAAGGAAACTCCTTTAGCATGATGACGGACCAAAAGTTGTACACCGAAGCTTTCCTCAAGCTGGATGATGGCATTTGATATGGCTGGTTGTGAGATAAAAAGCTGCTGGCTGGCAGCGGTCACGTTGCCGCATTCGGCAACGGCAATAAAGTAACGCAGCTGCTTGAAAGTAAAATTCATAACTAATTGTTATCTAATGGGTTGGTTGTATTCAAGTATATTATCTTTTTGTCGAGATGCCGAATATAGAATAATAAAAAACTATCTCAAATAACAATAAAATATATTATACATATGCTTCCTTATCGAAGAAACTAGACGTTTCGGGCAAGAATCCTTTTAGTTTTGTGAAGGCAGTGACTCGATGCTACAGCAATACATTAATATTCCTAAGGTTAGAGGTGACTTAAAAGTGAAAGATTTTTCAAGATACGAAACAGCCGACTTACATGCTAAAGATCTTAAACACAATATGCACCCATTTACCGATTTTGCTTCTTTCAAAAAGGAAGGCTCTCTAATCATGGCAGAATCTGACGGTGCCTATGTATACGATACTGAGGGTAAAAAATACCTCGACGGCATTGCAGGATTGTGGTGTGTCAATATCGGTTACGGCGTCGAAGAGATAGGCGAAGCCATGGCGGAGCAGACACGACGAATCCCTTATTACTCAACCTTTGGCCCTCTGACCACACCTCCAGCAGCAGAGTTGGCCGCTAAGTTGGCCGCTCTGGCCCCTGGAAATCTAAATCATGTCTTTTTTGGTACCGGCGGTTCTATGTCCAATGACACCGCTGTGCGAATGATTCATTTCTATTTCAACCGTTTGGGTAAAAAAGATAAGAAGCAGATTATTACCCGGACAGATGGATACCATGGAAGCACCTACCTAGCGATGACCCTGACGGGAGTAGAGTACGATCACATTGGTTTTGATTTGGCTCCGGATCTTGTGCATCGCGTTTCTGCACCCAATGTTTACAGGCGTCCAGATGGCATGACTGAAGCGGAATTCTGTGATTTCCTAGTCGAGGAATTTGAGCAGAAGATTTTGGAAATAGGCCCCGAGCGTGTAGCCGCATTTTTTGCAGAACCAATTGCTGGAGCCGGAGGTGTATTGGTGCCGCCAGAGGGATATCACCAGCGTATTGATGCGATTTGTAAGAAATATGAGGTGATCCACGTCGCGGATGAGGTTGTGACTGCATTCGGGCGATTGGGTGAAATGTTTTCATGCGAGAAAATCTTCGGTTATACCCCTGATATTATCACCTGTGCGAAAGGCTTGACGTCTGGCTATATCCCGCTATCGGCTAACCTGATCTCGGAAGAAATTTACGATGTTATCAGTATGCCCCAGGCTAAAGGTGCAATGTTTACTCATGGTTTTACTTACTCAGGACACCCAGTGAGTACCGCGGTGGGTATTAAAAATATCGAAATCATTGAGCGTCTGGATATTTGCGGCCATGTTCGTAAAGTGGGTAAGTATTTTGAAAATCAGTTGAAAGAGAGGATCTCCAGTTTGCCTCTGGTTGGTGATGTGCGCGGTAGTCATTTTATGATGTGTGTTGAGAATGTTGCCAACAAGGAAACCAAAGAGTTACTGCCAGATGATGTACAAATTGGTAACCGAATCGCTGCAAAGTGTGAGGAAAATGGTGTTCTAATTCGCCCACTCGCACACAAAAACATTATGTCGCCTCCGCTTATCCTCTCCGCAGATGAGGTGGATCTGATAGTTAATACATTGCACCAGGGCATCTGTGACGTGCAAGATGATCTGGTTAGAGAAGGGGTGTGGAAAGGTTGAAATCGTACCTCTCAAATCAAGGCCGCATATTGCGGCCTTTTTTGGTATTTGGATTATCCGTCGTTCAAAGTGCTAGAGTATATTTCGATGTTGTTGCTGTAATTATGGCTCTAGAGAAACTTTACAGTGGTGCCAATGCCTGATGCTGACGGTGTGGATTTTCTTTTTTACCTACGCAGCAGTTGGCGGAAGGTTAGTATTAGGTAGCATATAAATAGACATAATTACAGGTTTAACTCATTAATCAAAAAGGAAAATATAAGATGTCTGACAAATCTGCGGAACTTAGTTACGAACATTGGAAAAATTTGGCAGCGAATATCACTTTTCGTAATCAGGCGTTTATCAACGGGACATTCACCCCAGCCAGCGGCGAAACTTATGACGTGATAAACCCCTCTACGGAAAATGTTTTAGCTTCCGTGACCGCTTGTACAGACGCAGATGTAGATTCTGCCGTTGCATTCGCTCGGGAATCATTTGAAAGCGGCGTGTGGTCCGATCAGAGTCCATCTGATCGCAAGGCGGTCATCATCAAGTTAGCGCAACTCATTCTCGACAATAAGGAAGAGCTTGCTGTCCTTGAGAGCTTGAATATGGGTAAGCCAGTAATGGAGGCATTGAATATCGATATGCAGGGTGCATCGGCCATTCTTGCTTGGTACGGCGAAGCTGCCGATAAGCTTTATGACGAAGTGGCACCAACTGGTGTTGACTCAGTGGCGACTATTACCCGCGAGCCGATCGGCGTTGTCGGAGCAGTAGTTCCTTGGAATTTTCCACTTGACTTGGCCATATGGAAATTAGGGCCAGCCCTTGCAGCGGGGAATAGCG
>CAJQKX010000712.1 GCA_905479025.1 uncultured Paraglaciecola sp. | reverse complement strand
CATAAATCATGAGGTTGTAAAAACTTTCATCTGACCCCAGTTTCACGTTGCAGACTTTGAGGTTGATGATAGAGTAGTTATGAGATAGCGGCGACTTTTGGTCGTCGCTTTTCTGGTTCAAAAGCCATAAAGATACTCTTGAGACATTACTGCCTCCCAAATAAAATATTCGTTGAACTGGGGCAAGATCAGTTTTGTTGGATTCTTGGTTTAGCACCCGAAATAAACTATGAACTCGTGCTTTCCTCAGAACATGACTCCTCTGAGCTTGATTTGAACTGATATGCATGCTCGATACGATACATAAGATGAGAAATTAAACTAAGCATATCCAAACAATCATTTTCTGAAAAAAGGCCAGAATGAGCCAAGTCTAACTGTTCTTCGTGAGCAATAATATTCCTACCACCCTCGATAGCTCCTTGTGAAAGTTTCCTCTGGGCCGACTCTATATTGCGAACCGTATTACTTGCGAAACTCGAGCCATTTTCCCTTTGATATCCAACAACAACTTTTAGTATTTTATCCTCTTCTGGACCAAAAACCTGCCCCATTATGTCTAAGTCTTTCTCATTATCTACACCGGAAAAATCTCGAATCCTATTGGCATATCTTTTCACTGCTTCTAAAAAAGCGTTATAATAATTTTTCCCTTTATATCCAGATTCAGATGCACTTCGTATCTCCGGATGTAGGTGTCTCCAATGAAGGTTAGGGTATTCTGGCGCAAGCGCATGAACAGCGTGAACAACAGGATTAAAGGACTCGTCAACACCCTCATCATCACTTAGAGTATTTACAATTACCTGAACTGAATTTTTGACCTCTTTAGGAAGAGTTAAAAACCATTTTTCTTTATCAATCCCTGTCTTTTCTCTAAAGTCTTCTTCTTTATTTTTTTTACGTTTCGCCCTCCAGCTAATTTCAACTTTTAATAAAAGTGAACTTAACCACTTCCTAAACTCTGCCATTTTCTCATTTTCCCAGTTTATGGACTGGCGATTTGTTGAAATAACATCTTCATCCAACAAGTCAATGAAATCGGCTTTTATTAAACCAGTAAGGTATTGATAAAAATGACTAGAAGTACTACTAGAGAAAAATTCTGGAAGATTGACTAACTTACCACGAGAAAAAATTGTTATCCCGCGCAAACCAGAGTTTGGCTTTATAGGTTTTTTCGCTGTAATCACCTTAATTTCTAGATCGTCTTTATATTCATAATCGTCCAGCTCAAGACTATTCTTATCCCAGGAAAACTCTTGCTCAATCTGATCGTATCGACGCTCATTAGTAACTTCAACTTGTTCGCCATCAGTTTTCTCTAAAATAATTTCAAATGTCTCGTCCACTATAAATATTTTAGATAGACTATCAGCAGTAGATTCAAGATTAAAGCCACTTTTTCGCTTGAGGTCCTTGAGGGTAATTGCAGTACCATTTTCCTGCTGGGTATCCGCATTCTCCACATCAGATTTCGGTTTATACACTGAATCAGATGCAATCAGGTCATCCCAGTCAAGAGAGAATTTATTTAGAAGGCCATTCTGCACTGTTTTTAGGGTGATTTCTTTCGCTAAACCAAAGAGAGCAAGTTTTCCCAACCCCTTTTTTCCAGTTGGTCGCCTACCATATTTAACAGATGGCACATCTCCTTCTTCAGATCTTCTATTTCTTCCGATCACAAGGAATTTATTTTGAATTTCCTCAGCAGTCATCCCTTTACCATTATCTTTAACCGTAATCGATACTGGCTCTCCAACTTTCTCAAAAAATGTAACTACAACTGAGCTAGCATCTGCATCATAGGCATTTGAGATAAGCTCAGATAACGCAGGAGGCAACGTTGAATACATTTTAACGCCTAAATGCTCGATTGTTTTAGGGTCAAACTTTAGCTCATATTCCATTTACTGGTCCTTTTGCAGACTCTTTCAAGTGTTTAACGAGGGTTATAGCTTGCCTCTTAATGAACTCAGGGGGTAAAGCATTGCCTATCATTAATGCCACTCCGTCCTTTCCTTTTGACAATGAAAACTTGTACGACTTAGGAAATGTTTGAAGTAAAGCGGCTTCTCTCAGTGAGATTGAACGATCTTGTTCAGGATGTATGAACCGTCCCTTTGACGGCTGGTGGCAGCCACCAGTAATTGTTGGAGATGGTTTATCCCAAGACATCCGACCATACACATCTTGATAGCTATATGGTCGTCTTTTATGACATTCAAGCCAATATCGTTTGGGGATATCTGACCTAGAACCACCGTCTTTAGGAATAAGTTTAATAATCTTTCGTACTTTTAGGCTCCTCTCTGCCACCATATTGTGTAGAGGGTCTTTGCTAAACTCGGGAAGCTCTAAACCACCTATAGTATCCCTAACTGTCCTAGTAATCTTTGCTGGCTTAGGCGGAATAATTTCTCCAAACCTTGAAGCAAGCATAATCATCCGCCGTCTTCTCTGTGGAACCCCATATTCGGCGGCATCCCTAACAACAACGGTTTCATCATTGAAAATATAGCCTAGATTAGTTAACTGACTAATCACCTCCTTCATGCTTTTATCTTTAGCTAAACCAGGAACATTTTCCATCATAATTGTTTTAGGTAAAAACTCTTCAACAAATCTAACAAATTCAAAAACTAGATTATTTCTTTCATCAGGAATTGAAGTCGACTTATTACGCGTCCTATGCGTTGAAAAACCTTGACAGGGAGGACAGCCAGCAAGGAGGTCTAGCTCACCTTTTTTTATACCAATTTCATCCATTATTTTTTGAGGAGAAAGCTCTCTTATGTCTGTTTCATATACCCTATGGTTCTTGTGGTTTATAGAATATGTCTCAACCGCAGCGGCATTTATCTCAACTCCAGCTACAACCTCAAATCCTGCTTTTTTTAAACCTATAGTAAGCCCGCCTGCACCACAAAATAAATCGATAGCTTTATATTTATTCATAATCCCTTTCTTCTTTAATTCCAAATTTTGGGGCCAGTATAAAAACTTAAAATCAACTTCGCAAATAACGCCAGACAAAACAGACACTCTATCCTTTAATAAGTTGCGCCAGCTAAAACCAGCAAACCAAACGCTATAAAAAACCAATCAACTAGAAGAAAAAAGAACAAGCCAGAAACCAAAAACCCCCGAAGCCAAAAGCTACGAGGGTTTTCTATTCTTACTTTAAAAGGTTTTTTATGTCAGTGAAAAACCTCAATCAATAATAGTTTTCACACCAACCAAGAACCCTAGAATAATTACTAGCCTCTTCCTATAGCTAATACCGCAGAGTCTAGCTTATCAAGTGGAGACTTAAACGGCGCAAGCGCTCTTGTTAATCTGGATTTCGCGACAAGAAAAAATGTTATCGGAAGAAAAA
>CAJQKX010000711.1 GCA_905479025.1 uncultured Paraglaciecola sp. | reverse complement strand
GTGGCGACGATACAAGTGGTTCAACTGGAGTAGTTGATACTGGTGGCTCGACGGGAGGAGGTGATACTAGCGGATCAACTGGCGGTGGTACAACTACTCGACCTGCGGCAATTCCAGGCAGTCTGGTGTTCCTGAATCCAGCAATCATTTCTAAATTACAGGGCAAAATCACTAGAAATGAAGAGGCTGCTACAACTTTCCTTAATTCTGCAGAAAGTGAATTAAATGGTGCCAACCAATATTTATTCCCGGCTTGGGGAATGGCAATGCTCTATGTTGTTACTGGTGAACAAAGATATTGTGACTTTGCCGTCAATGATGCAGAAGGATTCGTAAGTTCTGAAGAGCAAGCGATTGCATCAGGCTCTGCTCCGACTGTAGCTTTTGATAGTTATCTTTATATTGGGCCTAGATTAACGAATGTAACGTTAACCTATGACTGGTGCCGCGAGTTTATCTCTGAATCGCAAGGACGGCGCTGGATGGATTATGTCAATCAAGCGGTTGCGAATGTATGGGATCACCGAAACGCATCTTGGGGAGGCAGGTCTTATCCTTGGTCCGGTTGGTCCACAAGTAACCCAATGAATAATTATCAATATTCATTTATGGAGGCAACAATGTTAGCGGGATTGGTTCAGCGCGAAACGTTCCCTACGGATTCGGCTCGCTGGATGGATCAATATCGAGAAAATATCATTAATAATTTAATTGTACCTGCCTTTACTAATTATTCTGGTGGTGGGTCACCTGAAGGAACCAGCTATGGCGATTCAATGCGCCATCTCTTCATGGCATATGATATATGGGAACAGACAACGGGTGAGAAAATCCATGATTTGACGGCGCATACTTATGACTCATTGAATTACTCATTGCATTCGATGACTCCCACATTGGATTACACAGTATATTTTGGTGATCATGCACGAGAATCTACGTCTGCTTACTTTGATTACAATAGACATTATTTATTAGTCGCTGCAGAACTGAACAAAGGGACTCAGATTGCTGAAATTGCTCAAGATATGCTCGAAAAAAGCTCGTTACGACGCATGCAATTTCCTTTTACTTATATTTATGACTTTATTTACTTTGACGAAAATGCAGTCAAACAAAATATCAGTAACCTTCCTACTTACTATTACGCCGAAGCTGCGGGTCATATTTTTACCCGTGATTCATGGGCTTCCGATGCTTCTTTGTTATCAATGAGTATTGGTCCTAGGGTAGAGTCTCATGATCATATGGATAAAGGCGCGTTTTCGATCTACAAGAATGATTGGCTTGCCTATACGCAGAATATCAATTCAAGAAACGGACTTAACGCTAGCACAAGCTTTTATAATATGGTCTATATGGCTCAGGGCGGAAATGAACTTATTCAGCCATGGACACACGAAGATAAAAGCAATTCAACACCAGGTACTCGTCCAAGCATTCAGCATGTTGAGAATAGCGATCAATTAACTCATATAGCGATAGATTCGGCGCCAGTCTACAACGCAACTGTTTATGGCAGTGACAGTGTTGACACTAATTGGCGTGAGGTTATTTATTTCCGTCCCGGAGTGACGGTGGTTTTTGATTATCTAACCACTGACAGCGGTGTAACCAAAAGATGGCAATTAAACAGTCCTTATCGGCCAACGATATCAGGAAATGTTAGTGTGTTTAATGGCCCATCTAGCTCTATGCGAGTTACAACATTACTGCCAGCCACCCCGATTTTTAGCATTCATGATTGGTCGGGGTCACTTATTCAGGATAGTTACGTTGATAGCAGTGAAACTAGGACCGTTGGTCATAGGCTTGATATTACGTCCTTGAGTAACACAGAGACATTCTTGAATGTCATCGATGTAGATAACCAGGTTGAGACTGCTGCGGTAGTAACGGAGAATGGTGAGATAGTCTTGTCGATTAAATTAGTAGGCCGAGATATGCAAACGATTCGTTACCAGCCTTGTTGTTCACCGGCAACAATTGATTAGTATTAAAACAATCAAATGTTGGCCATCTCTGCTAGATGATTCTGGTTTGGGGTGGTAAACAGTCTTTATAAAATAATGTAAAAGTCACTTTAAACTCAATTTTTTATCAATGCTATTTACAATCGATTGGGTACACTAGATAAGTGTCTCAGCCTATCCTATGAAGGATGTCGTCGCTATATGTGCTGAAATAGATAATTCTATTTCAGCACATCCTGGAAACAGATTAAGTTAATGGGTGTCCATAATTGATAGGTTTTTTTAAAGTGTTTTTGTTATTTTTTATAAGGTGTTACTCCTTTTACCTAATAACTATCAAGGTCTCTATTTATGAGTTCGAATGCAGCATCAACGGTAGCAAAAAATTCAATATGGTTGGTTGTTCAGCCTTTAGTGTTAAGTGTTTTATCTCTATTTGTTGTCGGTTTGGTAGCAAGAAAGCTCGGCCCTGAAGAGTATGGTGTGTTTGTCTTTGCATTAGCCTTTACCATGCTGTTCCGTCCAGTAATAAATATGGGTCTAAGAGGCCTAATGGTTCGAGCAATCGCTGAAGATAAAAGTATTGCTGATGAGTATCTGG
>CAJQKX010000710.1 GCA_905479025.1 uncultured Paraglaciecola sp. | reverse complement strand
AAAGTGTATCAGCAGCAAGTCGTTCTTAATGCTAAAGTAATGGCCGCGGTGATACAAGAGCGTGGGCATAAAGTTGTGTCGGGTGGTACAGATAACCATTTATTCTTATTGGACTTAATTGGCAAAGAATACACAGGTAAAGATGCAGATGCTGCCTTAGGTAATGCTAATATCACTGTTAATAAAAACTCAGTGCCAAATGATCCGCGTTCACCTTTTGTCACCAGTGGATTACGTCTTGGCTCCCCAGCTATTACTCGTCGTGGTTTTAAAGAAAAGCAAGCTAAACAAGTGGCCAATTGGATTTGTGATGTATTGGATAATATTAATGATGAATCTGTGATTGAGCGTGTTAAGGGTGAAGTGGTTGCATTGTGTGAGCAGTTCCCTGTTTATGCCTAAAACATATACCCTTCATCCTTGAAATTGTGCGTTTGTTGGCTGCATTCATTCGCCCCAATCACTTAGTGAATTAAGTTCATGGGGTCTGTTTCATTTGCCGCTGTGCAATTTCAATGATTTTAGGAATAGATTGATATAAAAAAGCCGACAAAAGTCGGCTTTTTTATTGCTTTTTATTTCTTGTAGTATGACTGGCAGTGGAATTTTGTTAATTTAGTCTTATTCACTACCAAAATTTGAAACTATTTATGTTTTGCCCATTTTGTTCTGTACAAGAAACTAAAGTAATCGATTCCCGTTTGGTGGCTGATGGCAGCCAAGTGAGACGCAGAAGAGAGTGCACAGTATGTAAAGAACGTTTTACGACATTTGAGATGGCAGAATTGGTGATGCCTCGAATAGTCAAACGTGATGGTTCTCGTGAACCTTTTCATGAAGAGAAGTTGCGGGCTGGTTTGCAGCGTGCGTTAGAAAAGCGCCCTGTCAGCACAGAACAAGTAGAGCAATGCATTAGTCGTCTGAAATCTTCGTTACGTGCCACAGGTGAGCGGGAAGTCAGTAGTGAATTTCTCGGTAATTTGATTATGGATGCATTGAAAGAACTAGATAAAGTTGCTTATGTGCGTTTTGCGTCTGTGTATCGTTCGTTTGAAGATATTCGAGAATTTGGAGAAGAGATTGCGCGGTTGGGTGACTAAATTCTGCTCAGGTGATTGTCTATTTTTACTCTTTTTATTGATTGGTAACCCGTGATTCAATTTTCTAAAACAGATCATCAAATGATGGCCCGTGCTATTCAATTAGCTAAACGAGGCGAATATACCACTGCTCCTAATCCTAATGTGGGTTGTGTTATCAGTGATGGCAAAGGTGTCATTCTGGGGGAAGGCTGGCATAAAAAGGCGGGAACGCCCCATGCAGAAGTACATGCTCTAGAACAAGTGGCTATTTCTTTAAAAGGCGCCCCAGCCAAAGGTGCTACTGCCTATGTGACGCTTGAGCCTTGCAATCATTATGGTAGAACGCCACCTTGCACAGATGCATTAGTCCGGGCAGGTGTTACTAGGGTTATAGCGGCTATGGTTGATCCTAATCCATTGGTATCTGGAAAAGGTTTAATCAAGCTACAAGACGCGGGGATCAAAACTGAGCATGGTCTGTTACAAGCTGGAGCTGAACAACTTAACCGTGGTTTTATAAAACGTATGCGTACTGGAAAACCTTGGGTAACAGTTAAACTGGCGGCAAGTTTAGATGGTAAAACAGCTTTAGCAAACGGTTTAAGTCAATGGATCACTGGTTCACTGGCAAGGCAGGATGTGCAAAGGCATCGTGCCAAGAGCTGTGCCATTTTATCGGGTTCTGGCACAGTAATAGCTGATAACCCTATGTTAAATGTGCGTTATTCTGAACTACACTTAGCTGATGATGTGTTAGCGCAAGGAGACTTACGTCAACCTTTGCGGGTCCTATTGGATGGGCGTAATCAGTTGCCGCCATCGTTAAGTTGCCTACAACCTATTGAAAACAATCTTGCGGGTAATATTTTGCTTGTTAACGGCAAACTCAATGAACACCCATTTGAACAACATGTGAGTCAATGGCAAGCGCCTTTTAACGGCAATAAGTTAGACTTAGAGAAGGTCATTGCCAAGTTAGGTGAGATGCAGCTAAATAACATATGGGTTGAAGCGGGCGCGAAACTTGCGGGTGCGTTACTGCAAAATAAACTGATTGATGAATTGATTTTATATCAAGCGCCCAAACTAATAGGGGGTATAGGACAAAACTTGTTTGATACTATGACAATTGAAGTAATGGATGAGGTGGTAGGCCTCACTTGGGCCGATATTAGGCAAGTAGGCGATGATATAAAAATGACTGCATTATTTAAACATTAAACCATTGTGATTGTCATTACCGTATTATCCTGACCATGAATCACGTTATTGAGAGATTGATGTTAAGTGACAAGGCAGCCAATTATTCAAGTGATGATGATAAAAAAGTCATTAGTATGGCGTTTTTAGCAGAAAACGGCTATTTGAAGTAAAGTAGGGTTGCCCAGATATGTTGGCCTCAATAACGAGAGTGATGCCCTCAAAAAAATTTAAAAGAAGACAAGAAACTATGCCATTAAATAACAGTGAAGAAATAATCGAAGATATCCGCCTAGGTAAAATGGTTATCTTAATGGACGATGAAGATAGGGAAAACGAAGGCGACCTCATTATGGCCGCTGAGCATGTTACCCCCGAAGCGATTAATTTTATGGTGACTCATGCTCGTGGATTAGTTTGCTTACCCATGACTGCACAGCGCTGCCAATCCCTTAATTTACCCTTAATGGTAGATGATAATAGCGCCCAGTTTTCAACTAATTTTACTGTGTCAATTGAAGCTGCAGAAGGTGTTACTACAGGGATTTCTGCTTCAGACAGAGCCAAAACTATTTTGGCAGCGGTGGCAAAAAATGCGGAACCCAGCAACATTGTGCAGCCAGGGCATATTTTTCCTTTAATTGGTAAAGAGGGAGGGGTATTAAACCGTGCAGGGCATACTGAAGCGGGTATAGACTTGGCACGATTAGCCGGTTGTGAACCTGCATCGGTTATTGTTGAAATACTCAACGAAGACGGTAGCATGGCCAGACGTCCAGAGCTGGAGGTCTTCGCAGCCAAACATGATATGAAAATTGGCACTATTGCAGATTTAATCGAATATCGAAATTTGAATGAAACCACAATTCAACAAGTCGCTAAGTGTAAACTTCCTACTGAATACGGTGAATTTGACTTAGTTACCTTCAAAGATGTGATTGATAACCAAGTACATTTTGCTATGTGTAAAGGTGAGATTAACAGCGACGTACCTGCTTTAGTGAGAGTTCACTTACTCAATAGCTTCAGTGATTTATTAGGTTCTCAGCGGGCTATTTCACGAAGCATGGGTTTGCCGCAAGCTATTAAATATATTGCTGATCATGGTGGTGTTTTAGTTTTGCTAGGCAAAGATGAAGACTTACTGACTCAGGTGAAACAGTTTGAAGCCGAAGATAATGGCGAGAAACCTGCTAATGCTCCATGGACGGGTTCATCCAGAACGGTTGGCATTGGAAGTCAAATCTTAGCCAGCTTAGGTGTTAAAAAAATGCGTTTGATGAGCAAACTCAAAAAGTACCATGCCTTGTCTGGCTATGGTTTGGAAGTGATTGAATACGTAGAAATCTAAGACTTAAATTTCACAATATTTCCCAATACGGATGTGCTAAACTGCGCGCCGATTTTTCCAGTAAGGTTTATAGATGAATATTATTGAAGGTAACATTCGCGCAACAGGCAAAAAGTTTGCTCTTGTAGTCTCTCGTTTCAACGGATTTGTTGTTGAGAGCCTTGTTGATGGTGCTCTAGATGCCCTTGAGCGGCATGGTGAAGTAAACGAACAAGATATTACTTTAGTGCGTGTGCCGGGTGCTTACGAGCTACCTATTGCAGCAAAAAAACTTGCTGAACAAAACAAGTATGATGCCATTATTGCTTTGGGCGCAGTTATACGTGGTGGTACACCTCACTTTGAGTTTGTCGCTGGCGAATGTAATAAGGGTTTAGCACAAGTCTCTTATGATCATGGTATTCCTGTTTCTTTTGGCGTAATCACTACTGATAGCATCGAACAAGCTATCGAACGTTCTGGCACTAAAGCCGGCAACAAAGGCGCAGAAGCTGCAATTAGTGCT
>CAJQKX010000709.1 GCA_905479025.1 uncultured Paraglaciecola sp. | reverse complement strand
GTCAGATAGAATAAATATATAAAATCACAAAGTTCTTCATCGTTAACACTCTTTTTTGGAATGCCATGCTAGAAAACAATTTCACTAACCCAACCATCTCTATTGAACAGTTACCGACAATATTGACCCTAGATGCACAATCACTATCTGAGCAATATGCACCGTTAAATCGTCTCATTAATTTAGGCTTTATTCTGTTTGTTTGTGTGCTTGGCATGGTGCTGTATTTTCAGCCTTTTGTCGGTTTACCAGAAGGGTTACTCAATTCATTACCCTTCTTCATTTGGATTGCCGCTGTATTAGGCTTTTTGTTTACATGGTTAAGTTATGCACGCGATCTAGTCAAATCCTATAGCCTTAGAGCATTAGATTTACATTATACAAGTGGCCTATTTTTTCGGAAGGTAGTCAGTCAGCCTATTACCCGCATTCAACATATTGAACTAAAACGGGGTCCTATCGAACGAAAAGTAGGTTTGGCCACTTTGCAAGTATTCAGTGCAGGAGGTGAGATGCACACCTTTCAAATCCCTGGTTTACTTGTAGAAACAGCCCAACAACTTCGGCAATATATACTGCAGCATAAAGATGTGATTGAACATGGATAAACGGCCTTCTTCATCTACCACTGATAGCTCAAATTCTGCACAGACATCAGAAACCATTGACGATTGGCAAGTTTTATCGCCTATTGCTATTTTATATTTTACGGCAAGCATATTTAAACATCTATTTGGTAATCTGATCTATTTGATCCCAGCATTAGCGTTCAGTTATAAGAGTATAATCGAGCATCCTTTTATATGGTTACCCCTCATTTTAGTAGCGTTTTCATTGTTAACACTTTTCGCCTTTGTCAGCTTTAAAGTTTATCGCTACCGATTAACAACCGACAATATCGAAATACGCTCTGGAATATTCAGTAAGAAATATTTAAACCTGCCATTTTCCCGCGTGCAAAATGTCAAAATAGAACAACCTATTTATTATCGTTTAACAGGACATGCATGTTTGCAGTTGGATACCGCAGGCTCAGCTAAAAACGAAGCGAAATTAGTAGCAATCAAATTAGATTTTGCCCAGCAGCTAAAAAAACGTATTCAGAGTCAAGTTCAAAATAATACAGAAGATATCAATCAAGAAAACACCCCCACTAATTCGAAAGAACAGCTTGGTCATTCACAAGACAGTTCATCGACCAAAGAAACGATGCTCAATACAAGAAAGTTATCTGACTTAGTGATCCATGGCATTACCAGCAATAGAGTTTGGATTTTACTGGGAGGACTTGCCCCATTTTATGACAATATTTTCGACACAGTTGGTGACTGGTTAACAACCTTAGAAATTGATTTAACAAAACTATTTTGCCTACAAACACACTCGTTACTCGAAGTGGTTTTGTATGCATTATCACTGACTATGTTAGTCATGTTTGTGTTGGTGGGCTTTTCTGTAATAGGGGCGATTATAAACTTTTACGGTTACACCCTCAGTAAACTGGATGATAAATACATTAGGCGCAGCGGACTGTTCACTAAACATGAAGTCAGTATGGGGTTAAGTCGTTTGCAAATGATAATACAAAAACAAGACTGGCTAGACGTGCTACTTCAGCGCATTAACTTGCAGTTTGAGCAAAGCAATTCCTTTGGTAAAAATCACAATTTGTCGGCGACCAGCAGTAAAATTATTGTGCCATCCATTAAACCTCATGAATGCCAAGCACTAATAGACGATGCCTACCCCAACAATGCACTAGAGGCATTAGTCTGCAACAACGGGTTTGAATCCATTAGCAAACGTTTTATTTTACGAAATATTCTATTTATCCTCATGCCATTATGGTTGATAACAATCATACCTGCAGTCATGGATGGAAAGTTTATGATATCAACTTTCATTTGTGCGTTATTTTTATGCCTCTGTGGTCTAGTTGTTATACGTTGGAAACGCTGGGGAGTTGCACGAGATCAAAATTTTGTCTACCTGAGGAAAGGGCTAATTGGCATCGACTATTATTGCTTTCCAACCTATAAATTACAGCAAACCCAATTTAAACAAAATTTACTTATGAAGAAGCGACAATTGGCTACTGTGAAATTTGTGCTGGCATCCGGCTCACATAAAGTGCCTATGATTACTGAAAAGTTAGCCTATCAATTGATCAACGAAGGCCTCTATAAAGTGGAGTCAGTCCACAAGTCCTGGATGTGATGCGTCACAGCAAATCATCAAACTTTACTGGTCAGAATTTTCACTAGCAGATATACACACCAAGCCCTGTTCCCTCTTGGTGGTTACTAGTGAAATGATTACGCCAACTGTCTCTTGAATCTAACAGGGTAAAATAGATCTGGTTGCCGCGTCGCAAAGCTAAGTGTGTTTACCCTTTAATAACATGAGCATACATCTTGCACTGTGATACTCCTAGTTCAAAAAGGAGCACCACAGAAAATTGACCAGAAAATCAGAATTAAAGAATAAGATGGGTGTCATTTTAGATCGATGAAAACTCAAAAAAAGTATTACAAGTTCATTTGATCAAGATCAATACAGTTGCACTTCGAATGGTTTAAAAATTCAGCACTTGCCGTGGTAACAATATATGAAGACAAGTAGAAACCTAAACATTCATTAAGCATTTAAGAGGATTAACATCATGACAAATGTTTCCGTCACCAAACAGCCAAACAATGGGAAAGGCAAGAGTATTGCCCCCTTAAGCTCGCACTTCCCTAATATTGATGATTTTTTTGATAAATTTACCAACCATTGGCCATTTATGCGGCCAACCCTTGGCAATATGGAATCGACTGAGCTTAGTTTACACCCAAAAGTTGATATTATTGAGGACGATAAGTCCTATAAGTTATCAGCGGAGTTACCAGGCCTTGAACTGGGCGATATCAATCTTGACTTATCGGATGGGATCTTGACGCTAAGTGGTGAAAAGAAAACCCAGAAGGAAGAACACAAGGAAGGTAATTATCATATGATGGAGCGCAGTTATGGTTATTTCAAACGAAGTTTCTCACTGCCAAAAAGTGTTGAAGAAGATAAAATCAAGGCCGTATTTAAGAAAGGCGTATTGGATATTACTATGCCAAAATCCGAAAAAGCCCAACAGCTTCAGCGCAAGATTTCAATTAACGAGTAAGTAGGACATTGTCTACAGACAAGTCAGTTATTACCTTACTTTAACGAATAAAGGCGTCATATCTTGACGCTTATATCTGTTCTATCAGTCTTATATCCTGATACTTTTTCAAAAAGGGATAACAAAATAATTGAATCCGATTTCCTGGTTTCGTTTTCAATACACGATATAAAATGGGTGATCTCATTCATTTGACTACTCCATACTTGTCGAAATGCGTAACGCTTCATCAAAGGGCTGATAATACCTTGCTAAAATCTGAGGCAAAACCTTGCGACTTTTATACGTCCTGCTTTTCATTCTTGCTAGCTGCTTTATCCGTCATTGATTTTTTACATATAATGTTCTGGTCAAGTCCAACCGGACACTTTTCTAAAGGAGTTTTCAAATTCAATTGGCGATTGATCCAAATTAGCTGAATGTAGTCGCTCAACATTATAATATTTCATGTACCTAGCGACATCTTCT
>CAJQKX010000708.1 GCA_905479025.1 uncultured Paraglaciecola sp. | reverse complement strand
TCATCAACCTATTAGTGCTCCCTGTATTTTTGAATTTGTTTATTTTGCTCGGCCAGATTCGTTTATTGACGGTATTTCTGTTTATGCGTCTAGGGTAAATATGGGTCGTAAACTTGGACAAAAAATTGCTAAAGACTGGTCTCATTTAGATATTGATGTTGTTATTCCTATTCCAGAAACGTCTACCGATGTTGCACTTCAAATTGCCCTTGAATTAGATAAACCTTATCGCCAAGGATTTGTTAAAAATCGTTATATTGGCCGCACGTTTATTATGCCAGGACAAACCATGCGCCGTAAGTCGGTTCGTCGTAAATTAAATGCTATCCCTTCAGAATTTAAAGATAAGAGGGTGCTTTTGGTTGATGATTCTATCGTGCGAGGTACTACATCAGAGCAAATTATTGAGATGGCACGCGAGTCTGGGGCCAAGAAAGTTTATTTTGCCTCTGCAGCACCTGAAATTCGTTTTCCTAATGTATATGGTATTGATATGCCATCAGCTAATGAGTTAATCGCATATGGTCGTGAGATAGAACAGATCAATGATTTGATCCGTGCGGATGGTTTGATTTTCCAAGACCTCAATGATTTGGTGGATGCGGTTAGTGAGTTGAACCCTGAAATTAAGCGCTTTGAAACTTCAGTATTTGATGGAAATTACATTACTGGTGACGTGGATAATGCGTATTTACAGCGTATCGATAATATGCGAAATGAAGAATCAAAAAACGAAGGTTTGCAAACAGAACTAAGTAATTTAGAAATGCACAATATGAGTCAAGATTAAGTCACATGTGTTCATCAAAAAAGCCACATTTCAGCAAAATGTGGCTTTTAAGAGAGCTGAAAATCGTTTCAACCTACGTAAACAGGTCCCATTCCCAGACTCCACAAAATAACCGAAGTTGCCATTAATATCGCAAGCAATACCAGACCACAAGTGACCACTGAGCTGGCGTAAATAAAACCTTTACCCTCTGGAATATGCATCAAAATCGGCGTGCCTGCGTAGAGTAAATACACCGAGTAGGTCAAGCCAACCAAACCAATAAGCATCACAAACCATAACACTGGAAAGAAAGCTGCAAGGCCTACCATAAATAAAGGCGTGGCAGTATAAGCTGCTAGCTCAAGTGATTGTGTATAGGTTGGGGTTGCATCGAATGCTTTGGCTAGCTCATGTATTAATATCGCTAAGGCAATTACACCCGTCATTAAACCAAAATACATCCCAATACTCATTAGCCTGGCACTATTAGACGTTAATTTAATAATGTCACCAACACCAATACTCCAACCCAAATGCGCAGCAGAATAATAACTCATCAAAACAGGTATTAAGGAAATAATAGCGATATGACTCAAACTGTAAAAATAGCTCTCATTACGTTCGTCAATTACATGCCACTCTTCTTTTGGATGGGTATATAGTCCCCACAGGTGATTTAAAATCATGCACTCAGTCTCTTATATTGTTAAAATCTCAATACGTTTTGTTAATTAAAATAAAACATATTATTAACAATTATTGTCTGTGAGTAGACCTTAAGCGTCAACCTTTTTATTTTTTTCTATGAGATTTAATTGATATTTATCAAAGGTTAACTTGGTTTGTTGAACACTATTAGTGACTAACAGGTTTCTATTAGGTTTTTAAAAACAAGCGGTGATAAATGCTCTGAGGTAACCAAAGAGTGGTTTTGGTTTATATTTCTAATCATAGTTGAGTGGACAAGATATGTTTGACTATGTGAAAAATGTAAATTGTCTTACATATTTTGATACTGTAATTAAATAAACTTTAAATTGTGCCAGCAGACTTTAAATACAGATCATCATTTAGTCACAGTTCATGTGTGCCATTAACATATAGTTTACCCAAGTGGGTTTGATTAATTTCATACTGCGTTTAATCGGGTTAACGGCAATTCCTGTGGTGGCTGTTAATTCAAAACCATCGGCATTTAATATAGGTATTAACTCAGATGGCTTAACCAACTTATTATAATGATGTGTGCCCTTAGGCAATAAACCAGTTACATATTCTGCACCAATAATAGCAATAACGAAGGCTAACCAATTGCGATTAATGGAGGCTATAAATTGTGTGCCTTGAGGTTTTACTAAGGCATTACAGCCTAGAATAAAACTATTGACATCCACTACATGTTCTACCACCTCCATATTGAACACAATGTCAAATTGTTGTTTGGTTTCAACCATTTGTTCAACACTGATTAACTGATAGTCAATTTGAAGGCCACTGTGCTTTGCATGTGCTTTAGCCACCTTTATATTTTTCTCAACAACGTCTATTGCCGTGACAATAGCCCCTTGCCTCGCTAAGGATTCGCTTAATATGCCCCCGCCACAACCGATGTCTAGCACTTTCATACTAGCAACGGACGCTCCTTATTGTTTTGCGTTTTAAGTTGCGCCAATATCCACTTAATTCTTAATGCATTAAGCTTATGTAAAGGCCAGAAGGGTCCGTCTAAATCCCACCATGTATCCGCCAGTTTTTCGTAATAGGCTACTTCTTTAGGATCAATCTTAACCGACTGCAGGTTTGCCATTTATGCGACTCCAAATAAATAACTAGTTATCATACTTAGGCTGGCAATAATTGTTAGGAATGTGCGCAACCTACGATAGGTATGAGGGAGGGTAGGAATTAAAGAACTAAATTGTTCAATCCCCCAGATAAGTATGTATAAACATGCACCTGTAACTAACCATTGATTAGGCATGAGTAAAAACACAAAAAACGCAGTCAAAAATAAAAGATTACTTAATACAACCCTCCAGAATTTGGCATTTTGCATATCAGTTGTTGGCCACCAAGCACCGCATAAAAATGTGAAAATACCAAATGAGTAGAGGGTGAGGAAGTCTATAAACAAGGCATTATCGGTTAGTACGATAGATAAACTAGCCAAGCTAATGAAGGGTATTAAACCAGCATAGCCAAGAAATTTTACGACAGTCGGCATCAAACAAGTCCTATACGTGTCAATTTTAAGTCAATAAAATGGCGAAAACTAATACCTGTTTTTAAGAAGCATGATGGTAAAAAGATCAACTTTGCACAGTACTCTATGACACCTAGTAACGTATCAGTTATGTGTACCTTGGTTAGTGGAGCGATTTTGTACAAAAAACATGTGTATATACGTGAGATCGTTCAGCTTGGATGTGACTAAGTACGCAATAGTTTCTTGCTTAGCGTGTTTTAATTAGGCTGAACTCGATGTATGGACTCCACCACCCTACCAGGGGAACGTGGTGTCGACTAAAACAAAAGGAGTCCATACATGATCAATCGTACTATAATCGCGGCAGGGACGCTTCGCTGCTGCCGCTCCTACAAAGT
>CAJQKX010000707.1 GCA_905479025.1 uncultured Paraglaciecola sp. | reverse complement strand
GTTAGCTAAAACCATCGCTGAAATGAAGTTAAAGTATGTAGTGATAACATCTGTAGACAGAGATGACTTACGCGATGGTGGTGCGCAGCACTTTGTTGATTGTATTAGCGCTATTCGCGAACACAGTCCTGCTACCAAGATAGAAGTGTTAGTGCCCGACTTTAGAGGCCGTATGGACAGAGCCCTTGAAATACTCAAGCAAAGTCCGCCTGACGTATTTAACCACAACCTTGAGACTATTCCTCGTTTGTACCGGGAATGTCGACCAGGGGCCAACTATCAATGGTCGTTAGACTTACTGAAAAAATTCAAACAGCAGCACCCTGATATCCCTACCAAATCAGGCTTAATGATGGGTATGGGCGAAGACAAACACGAAATAACCGAAGTATTAAAAGACTTACGCACCCACAATGTGGAGATGCTGACCTTGGGCCAATATTTACAACCCAGTAAACATCACTTCCCATTAAAGCGCTACGTGCACCCAGATGAATTTGACGAACTAGGTGAAATTGCCAAAGAATTAGGCTTTAGTCATGCCGCTAGTGGCCCTATGGTGCGTTCGAGTTACCATGCAGATAAACAAGCTGCTGGTGAAGAAGTGAAATAAGCTTCGGTTTGATATACCTAAGAAACTAAAACCAAAAATCCCAGTCAATAGCTTGAGTTTTTGGTTTTTTAATATGACTATTTACTTTAGCTAAGTTAACAACTAGGCAGTTTTTTTGCATAAATGCAATATCAGTTCTTGATTCAACGTTTAATATAACTACTTGTTCGGTATTAGATTGACGCAAATTAAAGCGTCAATTTTCAAACTCCAAGCCAATACCATCGGTGTAATCTTCCACTGTTGCACTGGCTTCATATTTTTCCAGTGCAGCTTTAATAGAGGCATCAGGATCGGCCAGTGAACTGTTAATTTGGCCTGAGGATGGGAAGGCAGCAATACGCTCTTTAACTAACTACGATATAGGTTTTTGTGCGGTATACAACAATTCTGTGACCAATAGGCATGGGTTCATGCCTAAATCACAACAATCAAAATCTCGAAAATAATGGTGGTCACTAACCAGCATGTTGATTTTTCTAAAAACTCATCGAAAAAATAGACATTTTTTATGTATTGTTATGCTAAGGGAAAATTATTTACTATAACTAAATCAGTGGATGTTATTCATTACAATGCAAAACAAAAATCAGCCAACCTCAATTTTAATTATTTCAATACTGATGTTTTTTTGTAGTCATGCTTTTTCTCAGTCAGCACTAGATTACGAAAAAGCCCTTAAGAGTTTTAATCAAGAAAACTTCGACGACGCCTATATTTACTTAAAAAATGCGCTGCAAGATAAGCCGTCTCATTTGCAGTCTAAATTAATGATGGCTGATATATTGTTACGCAGAAACCAAACTCGCGCGGCCATTATAGAATATCAGGAGTCACTACTTTTAGGCGCTGATTTAGATATTGCTTACCTCCCTCTTGCGCAAGCATACTCCCGTATTATGGAATATGAGAAGGTAATCAGATTGTTGACCAATAAACTTAGCGCAAACAATAATTTTGAAATATCCATTTTACAAGCCATTGCCTATGAAAACCTTGAGCGGTTCAATAAAGCCCTTGAAAAATATGAAAATGCCCTCGAATTACAACCTAAGAACATAACGGCACTCAATAATTTAGCTAGCTTTTATTTGAGACAAGACAACATAGTTCAATCAAAAATATTTATTATCAAAGCTTTAAATGTAAATCCCCGTAACCCATTTACTTTGCACATAAAAGGTCAAATTAATGAAAAAGAAGGGCATATTCAAAAGGCGTTAGCGTTATTTAAGGAGGCGTACATTATATTGCCTACTGCGCCATTTATAAGCCGTTCATTGGCTAACACTTATGTAAGCCTTAAACAACTCGACAAAGCGAGGGATGTGGTAGACAAAATTTTAATTATCACGCCAGACGAACCTTTTATCATGTTACTCAGCGCAAGGCTTTATGGCATGAATGATAATAATGAACTTGCAGTAAAAGCCTACGAAGAAATCACAAAAAAAATGGCTTTAATACCCAATGAACAATTATTAAAACAATCTGAATTATTATTGGTATCCGGGTTAGCGTTATATATGACCGGCAACTATGAAACCGCCAGAAGTAAGTTGAGCAACTATGTTTCCCAGAATCCCGAAAGCCTCTATGCAATTGGGATACTTGTTGATACTCACATTAGGCTAGATGAGTCCAAAGTGGCATTAAAAATAATGGAAACCCACTACGACATTATAAAAAACAACTTATCGTTATCATTAGTATTGTGTGATTTATATATCCAAACTAATAAGATTCATCAATGCCAACGTTTTATCACAGAGTTAAGAAAAAACCATAATGCCAAACGTGTATTTGACCTGATGCAAGTAAAAATATTACAAGCAAGAAATAAACATCAAAAGGCACTGAGTTATTTCGAACAACACTTTACAAACGCAACTGGCCAAGAAGTAAAGAAAGTTGCGGTCATGCTTTATCTTCAAAACGGTCAAAAAAAACGCGCGTTAGGTTTAGTGAATGAATTAATTGAACTTGTGCCAGGCAATTTGGCTTACCAACTATTAAAAGTCGAAGTGCTCATAAGGTTACAACAATTTCAAGATGCGCAAAAAATTAACAGCATAGTATTAGCGGCTAACTTAGATATATTTTCTGCCAAATATAACCAAGCAAATCTGTATTATTTAAAAAAAGAATACCAACAAGCACATACCTATGCTGAAAACCTTCTTAAAGAAAATGCTTATAGTTTTAGGCTATATGTATTGCAGGGAAATATTTTACTAAGCTTGGGAAAACTTGAAAAAGCAAAAGACAAATTTACTTCGGCTAAGTTATTCAACAGAGAAAATGTTATTCCTTATGAAAAAATAATCAGCATTTATCAGACATTGAAAGATTTCCCTTCTGCTCTAAAAGAATTAGACCGCTTGCAAAAAAGTCATTTTTTAGATCCTAAATATATTCTATTAAGAGCCAACATATACATTCAACAACATGCCCTAGAGCAAGCCGCAGAACAATATGTAAAGCTATATATTATTTGGAGTAAGGCTAAGGATCATCAACAGTTACTTTATCTAGGGCAACAACAACGCATTGCTAAAATTTATGATGATGCTGAAACAACCCTTTTACGGGCATTAGAATTGTTACCCAATTATCTCTATGCAAAAATCGAGTTAATGCGTTTGTATATCAATATAGGGGAAATAACCAAGGCTGAAGCGATAATATCAAGCCTTCCTCAAAAAATTCAGAAAAACTCTAACATACAAGTTATTTTAGGGGATGTTGCGCAAACAAAAAACCAATTAGAATCAGCCCAGATTCACTACCTTACAGCTCTAAACTCAAACAATAACTATCGAGTAGCAGTTATTAAGCTTTATAACTTAGCAAAAGACAAAAACATGGGTACTGATAAATTTGTTAGCACCCTAGAAGGCATCATCGACAAATATCCTACAGCATATTTTCATCGGCATATTTTAGCGGACTTTTTTTATTACCAAGGAGACACTTTACTCGCTAAACAACACTACTTAGTCCTAGAAAAAGTAGCACAACTGCCTCGAATTGAATATATCTACAATAATTTGGCCAGTATGTTGACTCTCAGTGACCCAAACACAGCGATGAGTTTTATAAACAACGCCCTAGAAATTAATCAATCTAATCCAATATTTATTGATACAAAAGGATGGATATTGACGCAGCAAGGTCAATACATAGAAGGCTTAGATTTATTGAGAGAGGCGTTTTCCATGAACTCTAATCACCCTAGTATTCAATATCATATTGCTTACAACCTAGTTAAATCAGGACAACTTGAAGCCGCAAGACAGGAGCTTAAAAAAGTACTGACTACCGAGTTACCTTTTGCTGAAAAAGACTTAGCACAAGCATTAATGAATTCAATATAAGCAACGGATATTGAAACTATCATTTGGCATTAATTTATTAAAACAACACAAATGATAACTTTACAACATCAGGTAAAAAAACACTCAGACCGTCGGTTTTTTTTACACTTAATGTAGATTGCAATAAAAAAATGATTAAATACAAGTAGTTAAATAATGGTATTTTTTTTGCATTCACAGTGTAAGTTAGATTTTATTTAGTAATTTAATATTTGGTGAGTAGTATAATGTTAAAGAAAAAATTATTGGTTACCGCAGTAGCGGGGTTATGTAGCTTATCAACACAGGCGGCGACCGAGTTCAGCTATGATGGTCTCTATGTGGAGAGCGAATATGACATAGCCTTTGCTATTGATTATGATCTAGGCAACGTAAAAAAAGCTGAAGGGGGCACATTAGCGTTTTCAACTCACAATGGTAAACAATACCTGTATATTGCTCATCCGTTAGGTTTTAAAGATTTGTCTTATGCAGAGAGCGCTAAGTCAGGTGACTGTAGTAAAACATGTGAACAGGAAGCCAAAACAGCTAAAAAAGAGGCCGAGAGTCAATATAAAGATGCTAACAGCGTTGACGGCAAATGCAAAAATTCATGTGAAGATGGAAAGAAAGCGGCAGGTAAAGCAGCCGAGCAAGCAATCAAAGATAGTTATACGACAGATTCTGGTTCTGGTGATGCTAATGATTATTTAGTCGGCTGGGAAGGCTCAAAACAAGAAAACGCAGAAAAAGCGATGAAAAGTGAATACTTCACCCTGTCATTTGCAAGTGACAATGGTGTCCAAAAGCTAACGTTTGACCCAAAAATACCAGGTCTTACCGACTCAGATAAAATTGAAAGAGAGAGAAAGGGAGTTGAAGAGAATAAAGTCAACGATGTTAAGCTTTCCTTAAACACTGATACCTCCCCCCCCAATCAAATCGCAGTTACCGACAACGGCCTATCAATTTCTTTTTTATCTTCCTTAAACTATAACGCCAGTTTATTAAACGATGGAGATTTTTTTGGTTCGCTAGGAGACTTTTATGACCGGTCACCTAAAACAGTGAAATGTGGTAATGGGTCTACCAGCGATGAGACTAGTAGTGCAGAGGCATGCTATGAACTTGCTGTTGAATCAAGAAACGATATTTTTACCGACGAAAAGACTTGGGATTTCAACTTCGGAATTGAAGTAGAAATTTCCGGTAACTTATTTGGTGATGGATTTGATATTACGAGTCTATTACCCAAAAATTTTGGGGTTAACAATGATGTAGATACCCCTGAAGCTGGTAATGGTTTCGTGCTGGTATCATTAGATGACTTACACGCTTCAAATCCTAAGGTCCCTTGTAATGATGATGGGGACGGTATAGGAGGCAATGAAAAGACGCCTTGTAACGTGACTATCACCAAAAAACCACCTGGGAGTGGTACTACCCCCGTCCCTGAACCTTCAGCATTAGCCTTAATAGGCCTAGGAATAATGGGTATTTGGTATAGACGTAGAAAAACAGCTTAATGGCAATTAACACCTAAATAATAAACTCGGCAATTGGCGAGTTTATTAGCTTTGTACACCAATCAAAAGAAACATATAAAAGGTTATTTCAGCAGTGCCAATAATTCCTTGGTTTTCTGTTCCATTAAAACAATATCGGCTCTGGACTCAACGTTAAGTCTAACCACTGGTTCGGTGTTCGATTTGCGTAAGTTAAAGCGCCAATTTTCAAACTCCAAGCCAATACCATCGGTGTAATCCACCAAAGTTGCACTGGATTCATATTTATCCAGTACAGCTTTAATGGACGCGTCAGGGTCCACCAGAGTACTGTTGATTTCACCTGAAGAGGGAAAAGCAGCAATACGCTCTTTAACTAACTGGGATAAAGGTTTTTGTGTGGTACACAACAATTCTGTCACTAATAACCATGGGATCATGCCAGAATCACAATAAGCAAAATCACGAAAATAATGATGCGCACTCATTTCCCCCCCATAAATCGCATCATCTGCGCGCATACGCTC
>CAJQKX010000706.1 GCA_905479025.1 uncultured Paraglaciecola sp. | reverse complement strand
CAGTCAAGGCTTCGTATTCAGTTTCTAGCTGATTAATGAGATCAACAGACTTGCTCAGCTTTTTTACTGTCCGGTCGTTACGACTTCCGAAGATTTTGGTGAAAATACTAGAAAACATCGATTTGCAGCTTCCAATCTAAATGATTAATAATTTTAATTGCGCACAAATTACGAACAACTTGTGCACAATCCCTGTACTAAAATAAAACAATCGGCTCCAAAGAGCCGATTGACGTTAATATCTTTATAGCTTCTGAAAATATTTAGGAGTTTTTGCGGTACACATAAGGTAAAGGATCCTGGTGTTTACCATTGCGTATAACCTCGTAATGCACATGGGCGCCAGTAGAACGGCCCGTATTGCCCATTTCTGCAATAGTTTGCCCTTTGGTAACCACATCGCCAATTTTAACATTAACTTCCTTATTGTGCCCGTACCATGTAATTAAACCATCGCCATGGTCTATTTCAACTAAATTGCCATATCCATAACGAGACCCAGACCACGTAATTATGCCTGCACCAGTAGCAAGGACTCGCTCACCTTCTTTTCCAGCAAAATCGAGCCCTTTATGCATGGCTGGCAAGCCACTGAAGGGGTCTTTTCGTATGCCATAATAAGAGGATAACCAGCCGGAAGAAATAGGCTTACCTTCTAATCTGGATTCTCTTTCTATATGGTGGCTTAACATGATAGATTCAAGTGCCATAAGTTCTTGTGCTTTATTTTGGATTTTTTCAAGCATTACGGACATCTTTGACAAAATTGCATCTTGAACCTGAATATCAACAGGTACTATATCCATTCGACCGCTCATGCTAGGTGTTTGTTCAAAACTAAACTCGTCAGGATTAAGCTTCGCTTGCTTTACCAACCTTGATCCCAATGCATCTAAGCGTTGAATTTGACTCTGCATATCAGCTAGCTTTAGCATCACACCCGTCATTCTTTGCTCAGTAGAATTGATGAGTGAGCTTACTTCTTCAGCTTGTTGTTTGAAGCCTGTTTTTGCGTGCTGGATCCTAGCAATATTTTCTTCTGGAGAGAGGGTAGAGCGACTAGAAATAAGGAAAAAAACACTGATAGCGAATAGTGCTAACAACAATTGTTTCTTACCTATATTCAACATTAATCGTGCTTTATTACTTCTAAAGAGTAACGTTAATTTCATTACTATTGACTACCTTTTCAACATGGACTCAATATATTAAGCTTAATTCACCAGAATATGAACTTTCAGAATTTTGAAATATACCAATCACAACAAGCTGCTGGATATTCATACGATTGGAACACCATCAAAGGTTGGCATTTCATCGATATCTAGTTAAATTTGAGTGTACATACTCAAATATCAATATAATTAAATCGACAATAACATACAGTTGGGTCAATTATTATTGATAACTATTGAAAAAAACTATTTAAATAACGAGTCTGAACAACGACCAAAGTTTTAGTTTGTTAATAATACTGATGCGAAACGTATAGGCATCTCTTCAGGTGTGTCATAACCAACAAATTCCCAACTTTCTTTACTTTTTAGTAATGCGTTAAGCAATTTATTATTCAAACCATGACCTGTTTTATAAGCAACTAACTCACCAATAATGCTGTGACCACCTAGATACAAATCACCAATAGCATCGAGTATTTTGTGTTTTAAAAACTCATCAGGGTAGCGCAAACCTTCAGGATTAAGAATGCGATATTCATCTAACGCCACGGCATTCTCCATGCTTCCACCCAATGCTAAATTGTGTGTGTTCATGAATTCAAGATCTTTCATAAAACCAAATGTACGCGCACGACTTACTTCTTCGACATAAGACGAGGAATTAAAGTCTAGTACCATATGTTGACGAGTTTGACTAATCACTGGGTGTTCAAAATCAATCCTAAAATCAACCCTGAAGCCATCATAAGGGCGAAGCTCTGCCCATTTATCACCGTCTTCGACCTTTATTACTTTATTGATTTTTATAAACTGTTTTGGTGCATTGATCTCTTCAATGCCTGCTGATTGCAATAAAAAAATAAACGGGCTCGCACTACCATCCATGATAGGCAATTCGTCACTGTCAACTTCTACAATAATGTTGTCTATACCTAACCCTGCTAAAGCAGAAGCTAGATGTTCAACTGTAGAAATCGTCGCACCGTCAGCGTTACTAATGCATGTACATAGCATAGTGTCACCTACAGCATCAGCACGAGCAGGTATGTCAGCATAAGGCTCAAGATCAACGCGGCGAAATACGATACCCGTATTCGCTGGCGCTGGCCGGAGAGTCATAGTGACCTTGTCACCTTTATGCAGACCGATACCTGTCTCTTGCACAGATTGTTTTATAGTGCGTTGTTTAATCATAATCTTTTTGCTTAATAGAATAAAAAGCGGCACGCATTATACTAAATATACTTAGCATTGTCAAAAACTGCCATACTTAACGCTATTTATAATGCTAGACAACCTTTGAACCAATTTATGAATAATAATTCAAATTAATGCCTAGTCAGCCTGTTTACGTAAAAATGCTGGAATATCCAAGTATTCCAAATCATTTCCCTGTATTACTTTTTCTTCGCTAGCTACCGTTTTTGAGGTTTCTGGCATCACGCTCGCACTTGGCATTACTTGTGATCCATTAGCCTGCAATTTGAACTCATTACTGTCAGCAATGGCTTTACTCGCTCTATTAGATACCAATGAAATATCTGGTTTCTTTTCAGCGCCAATACCCGTTGCCACAACTGTAACGCGCAACTCGTCAGACATATCCATATCGATTACGGTACCCACTACCACTGTGGCATTTTCGGATGCAAATGCTTTAACAGCGTTACCCACAGTTTCAAATTCATCTATAGAAAAATCAGGGCCAGCAGTAATATTGACCAAAATACCTCTAGCACCAGACAAATCGATATCTTCTAAAAGCGGACAAGCAATGGCACTTTCTGAGGCCTCTTCTGCACGGTCTTCACCGGATGCACTTCCATGTCCCATCATTGCGGTACCCATTTCAGACATAACGGTTCTTACATCGGCAAAATCCACGTTAATTAGACCAGGACGTGTAATAAGTTCTGCAATACCTTGTACAGCACCACTTAAAATATCGTTTGCAGCACTAAAAGCTTTAAGTAATGGTGTACCTTTACCCATCACCTTGAGTAACTTTTCGTTAGGAATGGTGATCAATGAATCAACGTATTTAGATAACTCGTCGATGCCTTGCTCAGCAAAATCTGTGCGTTTCTTTCCTTCAAACGGGAAAGGTTTAGTGACAACAGCCACTGTCAAAATACCCAACTCTTTTGCTACTTTGGATACTTCTGGCGCCGCACCCGTACCTGTCCCCCCTCCCATGCCGGCAGTAATAAATACCATATCTGCGCCTTCTAAAGCTTGCCGTATGGTTTCTCTGTCTTCTTCTGCAGCTTGGCGACCGATATTAGGATTCGCACCTGCACCTAAACCTTTGGTAACGCTTGAACCAATTTGCAGCGTCACATTTGCAGAGGAACTGCGCAGCACCTGAGCATCAGTATTGATGGCAATAAACTCCACACCTTCAATATTCTGTGCCACCATATGCTCTATTGCATTACCGCCACCGCCACCAACGCCAATGACCTTAATTACAGCTTCTTCGCTATGACTATCCATTAACTCAAACATTTTTACTCTCCGGTTTGTAAATAGAAACAGTCAGGAGTTCATCCTTGCCTGCTGTCCAACTTTATTATTTAAAATTTATTTTCAAAAGAAAAAATCTTAAAACTCACCTTTAAACCAACTTTGAATTCGTTGCCACACGCCTTCACTTACCTTGTTTTTCATAGCAAGCTGGCCAATGACATGCTCTTTTCCGTATTGCAATAGGCCTACAACTGTAGCAAATTTTGCATCTTCAACATATTCAGATAACCCTTTCATTCCTATGGGTTTACCTACACGAACTGGCATTTGAAAAATTTCTTCAGCAAATTCAACTGCGCCTTCCATTTTTGCCGTCCCACCTGTTAACACTATGCCAGCAGCAATTTGTTCTTCTAATCCACTGACACGGATTTCATCATGTACCAATTCAAACAATTCTTGATAACGTGGCTCAATTACCTCTGCTAATGTATGTCTTGACATAGCTCTTGATGGCCTACCACCCACACTGTGTACTTCGATATTTTCTTCCATACTGACCATATCTTTTAAGGCACAAGCATGTTTAATTTTTATCTCTTCTGCATGACTAATTGGTGTACGGAATATCTTTGCTATATCACTGGTAATTTGGTTACCCGCAGCAGGGATAACAGCAGTATGTCTTATAGCCCCATCTGTGTAGATCACCATATCAATGGTACCGCCACCGATATCTACCACACACACACCTAATTCTTTTTCATCGTCCGTTAATACAGCATAACTAGAAGCCAAAGCCGAAAAAATCAGTTGGTCAGCCGTTAATTCACAGCGCTCAACACACTTGACCAAATTTTTAGCCATGTCGTCAGCACAGGTGATAATATGCGCTTGCGCTTCCATCCTAACACCTGACATACCGATAGGATTTTTAATGCCTTCTTGTACGTCGATAGTAAATTCTTGAGGTAATACATGTAACAGCCGACGTTCCGCAGCAATAGGTACAGAGCGTGCAGCGTGGATCACATTGTCTACATCTTCCTGGGTCACTTCCTGGTTATTAATCGGTACCATGCCACTTTCGTTTTGGCATTTAACATGGCGTCCCGAAATCGCCATAAACACTGAAGAAACGCTACAGTCTGCCATCAGTTCCATTTCATGCACAGCACGTTTCACTGATTGCACCACAAGATTAAGGTCGTTTACTCCACCCTTATCCATACCTTTAGACGCATGACTACCTAAGCCCACAATGCTAATAGAGTTGTCGTTTAATAACTCACCCACTATGGCTTTAACATTACTGGTGCCTATATCTAAGCCAACAATTAGCTTTCTTTCTGTACCCTTAGACATATTTTCCAACTTTCAAACTCATCACACTCATCACACTCACGTTAATTTAATCGCTTATTATCTGGTTTTTATGTTACTTAAATTTATATATGCACATTTATACTATTTTCTTGGAGGGTTTCCAGCCTACGGCTAAGCCAGTATCATATCGCAAGTCAACATAATCCACTTGTCTGTTTTGTTGTGAAATAAGTGGTAATAAATCCACAAATCGCTGTAACCGATTAATAAATTTAGTCCGCCCTAAATTCAATTTAATGCCATTATTTAATGCCACATTCCAAGCAAAACGCTCGCTTAAAAACATTTCCACTATATACAAATTAGACGTTTCTAATAACGACTGCATATTACGGTAACCCTGCAGTGCTGTTTGTTCACTTCCACCCGGACCATATAAATTAGGCAGTCTTATTTTCAAACTCAGATCGGCACGGCTAATTTGTGCATCAAATACGTCACCATATTGATTAAGCAACATATCGTCGTTCCAAATAGCAAAAGGCTGTTGCTCAACTACAAAAATTTCTAAGCCACTAGGCCAACGTTTTCGAACTGATGCGCGATATACCCAAGCCATAGCCTCAACTGCTTGATGGGTTTGATTAACATCTAACTCAAAAAAACTCCCAGGTTGTGTTCTTTTTATCAACATTTTTATATTTTTATCATCGATAAAAGTGAGTTCACCTGAAACCACAATATTCTGCACTGGGGCTTGTTGCTCATCTTCAAGCCATTTATTAAGTTCGACTAAAGCAAAAACGAATAACCCCAACAAACTAATAAAAAACGTCAATCCCATACATAAATGAGGGTTTTTGTGAAGCATTTTCATAACAGGTAATTGGCTCATCAAGTCACCTCACAACATCAGCTGTTGCAAGCACAGACACAGACAACTCAGCAAAACTTAGCCCTGCCTTTTTAGCGGCCATTGGCAGTAAACTTTTTTCAGTCATACCTGGCACTGTGTTCGCTTCTAACAAATAAAAGCGACCTAGCTTATCTTGCATAAAATCTACACGCCCCCAACCTGAACCGGCCAATGCATCAAATGCTTCAAGCGCTAATTCACCCAGCATAGTTTCTAACGCATCGTTCAAGCCACTTGGGCAACTATATACTGTGCTATCCGCTTGATATTTTGCGGTATAATCATAAAAAACACGGGGAGTGGACATACTAATAGAGGGCAAAGCTTTGCCATTAAGTATGCTAACGGTATATTCAGAACCATGAATGAATTGCTCAATCAAGACCTTATCATCGTATTTAAACGCGTCTTGAATGGCTATTTCTAGTTGTAGAGCACTATTCACTTTTGCCATACCTATGCTAGACCCTTCCTGCGCAGGTTTGACCATTACCTCATCCCCCAGCTCAGCTAGTATAGCCTCGCATGATCCTGCATCAAAGCTTCTTTTATCAGCTATTTTATAATTGGCTGTAGGCAGTCCTAAACTCTGCCAAATCTGCTTACTACGAATTTTATCCATACTCAACGCAGACCCCAACACACCGCTCCCTGAATAAGGTAAATTTAGAAGCTGCAATGCCCCTTGAAGTGAACCATCCTCACCTCCTCGACCATGTAACATGATCAAGACACGCTCAAACTTTTCAACCAACAACTGCGTTAAAGGCTGTTCAGCAGGATCAAAAGCGTGGGCATCAATACCCATATCAAGCAACCCACACAATACGGCTTTTCCTGAATTCAGAGACACCTCTCTTTCAGCCGAGGCACCGCCAAACATTACGGCGACTTTTCCATAATCATTAGAGTTTGTGGATATTAACTGCTGCTCTCTCACGGCTGTAACCCTTTGTTTAATATTGTGGGTTCTAATTTACTTGTTTGTAAAAACTTGGCGATTTGCCCTATGTTGCCAGCACCTTGAGTCAAAACAACATCTTGATCGTTTAAGCTTTCAGATAGTAATTTAGGTAGTTCAGTAATATCCGACACATAAATGGGCTCGAGTTGACCTCGCTGACGAATAGAACGACACAACGAACGGCTATCCGCACCATCTATTGCGTCTTCACCTGCGGAATAGACCTCAAGTAACAGTAACACATCTACCTGCGACAGCACTTTGACAAAGTCTTCATACAAGTCTCGCGTTCGAGTAAAACGGTGAGGCTGATAGGCCATAACTAAACGCCTATTTGGCCAGTTATTCCTAGCTACGGCGATAGTGGCTGCAACTTCTGTAGGATGATGTCCGTAGTCATCTATCAAAATAGCTTGACCTTTTGACGTGGCATAGTCACCCAAAAACTCAAAGCGCCTGCCAATACCTGAAAATTCAGCCAACGCCTTGACTATATATGTATCTTGAAGTCCCTCATCACTTGCCACTGCAATAGCAGCCAAAGAATTTAGCACATTATGCTGCCCAGGAAGATTAACGGTGATGGCCAGTGATGGTAAGTTTTCACGTAACACATCAAAGGAACTTTTATTAAAGCCTAATTGAATATTTACGGCACGCACATCGGCTTGCTCAGACACACCATAGGTAAGGTATTTGCGGCCAATCCTTGGTAACAACTTTTGGATAACCGGATCATCAATACACAACACAGCTAAACCGTAGAAAGGCAAGTTATGCAAAAAATCAATATAGGTGTCCTGCATCTTCTGAAAATCACCCTGATAGGTTTCCATATGATCTGCTTCGATGTTTGTCACAACAGAGACCATAGGCTGCAGATGCACAAAAGATGCGTCGCTTTCATCAGCTTCGGCAATGAGATATTGACTATCACCTAATCTGGCATTGGTCCCGGCGCTATTTAACAGCCCCCCAATCACAAAAGTAGGATCGAGGTTAGCCTCAGCAAAAATAGTTGAAATCAAGCTAGTTGTAGTCGTTTTTCCGTGAGTCCCAGCAATAGCAATTCCATAGCGAAAGCGCATCAATTCAGCTAACATTTCTGCTCGGCGTATCACTGGAATACGTTTTTCAATAGCAGCGCTTATTTCAGGATTTGTATTGTCAATTGCGCTCGACACTACCACCACGTTCGCTAGCGCTATATTACTAGCAAGATGGCCAAAATAAATAATCGCGCCTAAATTTTGTAATCTTTGGGTCATACCATTGGCTTGGCGATCAGATCCGGAAATATTGTAACCTTCATTGAGTAATACTTCTGCGATGCCGCCCATACCCGCACCACCAATACCCACAAAATGAATATGCTTAATCCTACGCATCTCAGGCACATGGTAATGGGCTGGGGTTTTTCTCGTCATTCTTCTCGCTCGCTTAATCGAATACAGTAATGTGCGACTGTCTTAGCTGCATCTAAACAGGCAACAGTCTTAGCGCGTTTTCCCATCTCTATAAGTGTATTTGGTGACTGCACATATTTTTCTAGCAAGGTGCATAACTTCTGAGCCGTTAGCTCACTTTGAGGTAACAACTCAGCTGCTTGTAACTCGACTAAAGTTTGCGCATTTTTTGTTTGATGATCGTCTACCGCATGGGGCAAGGGCACAAATATTGCCGGTACCCCCGCGGCAGAAACTTCAGCTACAGTTAAAGCACCTGCTCGGCAAATAACCAAGTCAGCCCAAGCATATGCTGCAGGAATATCATCAATAAACTCGGTGATTTGATACAAATTTTGTTCAATAGTTTGCTGGGTGTAGGCCTCTTGTACTTTTGCTAAATGCTCTGCACCGGTTTGATGACGTACATTTATCTGTTTAATATTAGCCAGCGACAAAGGCACCGTTTCATTTAACACTTGCGCGCCCAAGCTACCACCAACTACAAGCAGATTAAGAGGTAAATCAATGCTATTTTTTTCAGGAAGATTAGCAAACTCATTGCGTACAGGGTTGCCAACCCAAGAATATTTACAATTTTCGTTTAACTTTTGCTCTGGGAAAGTCTTATCAAACCCTGTAAGCACTTTATTTGCGATCCGCGACAACAGTTTATTTGTTACTCCGGGCACCGCATTTTGTTCATGTAATATCAAAGGTAATCGATTCAACCATGTGGCCACACCGCCCGGCCCACTTGCGAATCCTCCCATACCAATCACTACATGGGGTTTAAATTTTTTAATCACCTTGTGGGCTTGAATTATTGCTTTAATTATTTTAAAAGGTGCCAGAAACAAGGTGAATATGCCATTTTTACGTACACCTACTACGTCAATAAAACTGATTGGATAACCGGCTTGAGGGACTATTTGAGCTTCCATTCGACCAGCGGTCCCCAGCCAATGAATTTGCCAGTTTTGAGTAATCATTTCAGAAGCGACGGCTAAACCAGGAAAAACATGTCCACCCGTTCCGCCAGCCATGATCAGTAAGCGTTTAGTCATTGAGCCCCCCAACTGTAGCACTGGCAGAAGGTTCTATTTGTACTTCATCCACTACGTCCTCGATAACACTGGTGACTTCTTGCTTAGCTTTTCTGATTAAGGTTCTTTTTCTGCCTTTAAGCGCGCCTGATTTATTGATCGCTTGAATACCATCTACACGCATTTCAAAATCGATGCGCACTAAAATGGCTACCGCTACAGACATGATTATTAAACTTGAGCCACCGTAACTGAGTAAAGGAAAAGTTAATCCTTTAGTGGGTAAAATACCTGCACTGGCCCCCACATTGACAGCCGTTTGTAAGCTTAACCATATACCAATTGAATAAGCTAAATAAGCATCAAAAGGGCGTTCTTTACGTAACGCTAAATTCCCCATTACCATGGCTTTCATCACAATAACTAGCATGATAAGCAAGACCGTCGAAACCCCTGAGAAACCTAACTCTTCAGCTAAAATGGCCATTATAAAATCAGTATGAGCTTCAGGTAGGTATTCGAGTTTTTGTAAACTATTACCTAAACCTTGACCAAACACATCGCCACGGCCGTATGCCATCAATGATTGAGTCAGCTGATAACCGCTACCAAAGGGGTCGGCCCATGGATCTAGGAAAGAAGTGATACGCCGGACTCTATATTCTTCAAAAACGATGAGCAACACCACTGCCAAAGTACCAGCAATGGCCAAGCTGAAAAACTGCCAAAGTTTAGCCCCTGCCAAAAACAGCAGGCCAATAGTAGTAAACAACATGACCACTACGGTACCAAGGTCTGGTTGTAGTAGAAGTAATAAAGCGAGGGCAAAAAACACCACTAAAGGTTTGATAAATCCTTTTATATTATCCGTTACTTCCTCGTGCCGGCGCACTAGATATCCGGCTAAGTAACAAAAGAAAAACAACTTAGCCGGTTCTGCAGCTTGAATAGTGATTGGCCCAACGACCAACCAGCGTGTGCTACCATTAACGCTTCGACCTATTGCTAATACAGCAAGCAATAAGACCACCGCCAAGAGCAATAACCAAACATTACTCATGCGCCACCAACGCATGGGTATTTGCATAACAACCATGGCTGAAATCATTGCCAAAACAACATAAATAGCATGGCGAATAGCAAAGTGAAACGGATTACCATACAGTCTATCCGCAACCGGCATTGAAGCTGAAGTCACTACTACCAATCCTATTGATAATAAAGCAATCGCCAAAAGTATTAGTGAATAGTCATATTGCTGAATTTCAGCTTTAATAGGGGGTTGTGTTTCATCATGCTTAGACATAAATATTTGTCTAAGCGAGCTAACTTTATTTTCAGTGATTGTGCTCATGCTGCTAGCGCCTGCACAGCTTGAGCAAAAACATCGCCCCGCTGTTGATAATTAGTAAACATATCTAAACTGGCGCAAGCTGGTGAGAGCATCACAATATCACCTGGTTCGCTGTGTTTAGCTGCCACCAGAACGGCATCTTGGATGGTCTGTACTTTTACATTATTTGGGTGCAAACTCGCAATTTTATCACCGTCCTTTCCAAGAGTTATCAGCAAACCAACAGATTGAGTAAAACACTCGGCCATTATAGAAAAGTCAGCCCCTTTTCCTTCACCACCTGCAATCAGTATCAACTTGCCTGTAAGATTACTTACCAGACCATTAATAGCAGCCAAAGTCGCCCCAACATTGGTCGCTTTAGAATCATTGATCCAGCGCACACTATTAAACATAGATACGGTTTGGCACCTATGAGGTAAACCGCCAAATTGTTGAGCGCCTTGTCGTATACTCTTATCGTCTATGCCGAATACAGAAGCCAAAGCAGCAGCAGCTTGAATGTTTAACATGTTATGGGCGCCTACCAATAAACAATCCTTGCTGCTTAGGTAAGTGTTGCCGTTAAACAAAATGCAGGCTTCGTCATTATTCCAAGAAAACCCTTCTCTACTTTCAGACAATCCATAACTTAAGCTCGCCTTTGTATTTATCGGGCAAGACAAATCATCATCTCTATTACACACAATAAATTTGGAGTGTTTATATATGCTGAGTTTAATTTGCTGATAATTCACCAAGTCACTATGGCGGTCTAAGTGATCCTCAGTAATATTTAATACCGTCGCCACTATTGGTATTAAAGAATAGGTAGTTTCTAGTTGAAAGCTCGACAATTCGAGCACAATGACATCGGCCGATTGATTCAATAAATCCAACGCGGGCACACCAATATTCCCGCCCATCAATACCTTTTTACCTGCAGCTTTGCACATATCAGCCACTAGGTGGGTAACAGTCGATTTACCATTTGAGCCAGTAATAGCTATTACAGGACAGGTATTAAACTGTGCAAATAACTCAATATCCCCTATGACACGCACACCCGATTCAATAGCTTGTTGAATTGCAGGGGTATTTAGGTCAACTCCTGGGCTCAGCACTATTAAGTCAGCTTGACATAACTTGCGTGTATCAAACACGCCTAAAAACAGGGGGACTTCTAAACTAAGTGTTAATTCACTGCGGCTATCCATGGCAATCACATTGGCACTTTTAGTTAATAAAAACCGTACGCAAGATAAGCCCGTAAGACCCATACCCACTACAACGATATTTTTATTAGCTAAGGTAAATTTTTTCACTTTTTATTTATTCTTCCTTTAACGCAATTTCAAGGTCGCTAATCCCACCAGCACTAACATCAAAGAAATAATCCAAAAACGCACAATAACGCGCGGCTCAGGCCAACCTTTTAATTCATAGTGGTGATGTATTGGCGCCATTCTAAAAATACGTTTGCCACGTAATTTAAATGACCCGACTTGCAAAATAACGGACAACGTTTCGACCACAAAAATACCGCCCATAATAAACAAAACGATTTCTTGGCGAACTAACACCGCGAGTACACCCAATGTTCCACCTAATGCCAAAGAGCCAACATCGCCCATAAATACTTGAGCCGGATAAGTGTTAAACCACAAAAATCCTAAACCAGCGCCGACTATAGCAGTGCACACAATGACTAACTCACTGGTAAGTGGCAGATAAGGTATATGTAAATAAGTAGAGAAATTGATGTTGCCTGTCACATAAGCAAATATGGCAAAAGCGCCTGCAACTAAAACAACGGGGACAATTGCAAGCCCATCTAAACCGTCAGTCAAGTTCACTGCGTTACTTGTGCCAACAATGACAAAGTATGTCACCACCATAAATAACATGCCCATTTGCGGCATAACGTCTTTAAAAAATGGGACTAACAAAGCTGTTTCAGCTGGATTTTGTTGACTAGAATATAAATAAAACGCGACAGCAAGGGCAATCACAGACTGCCAAAGATACTTCCAGCGAGCGATTAAACCTTTGGCGTCTTTACGAATAACTTTACGGTAATCATCAACAAAGCCAATCGCCCCAAAACTCACCAAAACAAACAAGGTGACCCACACATACCTATTGCTCAAATCTGCCCACAACAGAACGCTCAACAGAATAGCCGCCAAAATCAACAGCCCCCCCATTGTGGGAGTACCTGATTTCGCCAAATGGGATTCTGGACCATCATCCCGTATAGTTTGGCCAATTTGCATGCGCTGCAACCAACGGATCATTTTAGGCCCAATAATCACAGCAATAAACAATGCGGTTAGGGTACTTAAGATAGCGCGCAAGGTTAAATACGAAAATACTCGAAAGCTCGTATCAAATTGCTGTATCCAATCGGCTAGCCAAATCAGCATGCAATTTGCTCCCTAAACCGTTCAAGCTTTCCCAATGGGGAGTCCTCCAGCGCTTTAACAACTAATTCCATTCTTGCACTACGAGAACCTTTAACCAAAATACTGACATCATGTTTTTCTGGTAATATTTGTTGGTTGATAAATTCAACCATCTGCACTAAACAACTAAAATGGCGCCCCTTATCAGTGAACACCGCGCTCGCACTTTGACTTAACACACCCAAGGTATAAAGATGATCTATACCTTTTTGCTTGGCATATTCACCTACCTGTTCATGGTAATAGCGCGCTTTTTCACCCAATTCTGCCATATCGCCAAGTACCAGTATTTTTCTTCCCGCAAAGCTAGACAATAACTCGATTGCAGCATTCACTGAGCCTACATTTGCATTGTAGGTGTCATCCAAAATTTTCACTTGATTAGTCAGTTGTTTGACGTGCAAACGTCCCGCAACATGAGGCATAGACATCAAACCATTGCGAACATCGTCTAAAGTCGCTCCCACGTGCAAAGCCAACGCAGCAGAAACCAAAGCATTACTTACATTATGTTGACCTGGCAAAGATAGACTAATAGCTGCACGCCCTATCGGCGTGACTAATTCAAATTGGGCACAGCCGTTCATACCAAGAATAATATCTTGTGCATACACATCTGCTTGTTTTTTAGCAGAGAAGGTTTGCACGTTATTGTGCTTCAGTTTATTTATCCAATAATCAGTAAACTGACTATCTGCATTGACTACCGCTAAACCTTTGTTCTTAGATAAACCTTTAAATATTTCACTTTTTGCTCGTGCTACCCCGAGCAAATTCCCAAAACCTTCTAAGTGAGCAGCGGCGGCATTCACAATAGTGGCTACATCAGGCTTAACCAAATTAGTGGTATAGGCAATTTCACCTAAATGATTGGCACCCATCTCAATTACCGCAAACTCATGTCGTTGCTCTAATCTAAGCAACGTCATTGGCACACCTAAGTCATTATTAAAATTACCTTTAGTTGCCAGCACTTTCCCTCGACGCGATAAGATGGCAGCAACCATTTCCTTAACCGTTGTTTTACCGCTGCTACCAGTTATACCGACTGTTTTGGGAGCAACTTTCGCCTTTACCGCCGCCCCTAATAAGCCCAATGCCTGCGTGGTATCTTCAACCAAAACGTAAGGAAGCTGGGTTTCAACTTTACGTGATAAAATCAACGCAATTGCACCTTTTTCTTCAGCTTGTTGCACAAACTTATGCCCATCAAAATGTGGGCCTTCTAGTGCCAAAAACAAATCAGTAGGTAAAATACTTCTGGTATCGGTGCTGACACCTTCGATTATCACATCCTGCTTTTGCTGAGCTATTAATTGCCCATTAACCTGTTCTGCCACCCAAGATAGTGAAACCGGGATCATACTGTTTTCCCCTCTTGAAAAAGTGCAACAAACTGACGTTCATCATATACCAGTGTTTGATTACCTATAATTTGATAATTTTCATGGCCTTTACCCGCGACTAAAATAATGTCCCCCGCAGAAGCCTGCTTTGCAGCCGCTTTGATCGCAGTTTTACGGTCATGTTCTACGGAAACTTTTTCTGGATTTATACAGCCTTCTAAGATGTCTTGAATAATGTCTTTCGGGTTTTCACTGCGCACATTGTCATCAGTTAAGATAACTTGGTCGGACAACCTTTCAGCAATTTCGCCCATCAAAGAACGTTTACCTGCATCACGATCGCCACCACAACCAAATACACAGAATAATTTTCCATGACAATGTTGTTTTGCAGCTAACAAAGCTTTTTCGAGGGCATCTGGCGTGTGGGCATAATCCACGACTATTGTTGCATGGTTTTGACGGCTATGAAGCTCCATTCTTCCGGCAACAGGTTTAAGCTTCTGTACGATATAAGCAATCTGTTTTAGGCTTTTACCCAGACATAATTGACTGCAGATAGCAGCTAAAACATTAGCTACGTTAAATTCAGCTAATAGCAATAATCGTAGTTCACATTCCCCCCAAGAGGATTGTATGGATAAAGCTATTCCATCCGCGTTATAGCGTATATTATTTGCCACACAGTATTGATACTCGACGGGCATCTCAGAGGCACTAATATTCTGCCCATAAAGTACAACAGAGGTTGTCTTGGGTATATTTACCAACCAGTTTTTATGCTCAGGATCATTGACATTTATTATTGCGTAAGCCAATTCGGGCTGGGACAACAAAAGCCTTTTCGCCAACCCGTATTCGGTCATTGACCTATGGTAGTCAAGATGATCACGGCTTAGATTGGTAAAAATAGCAATGTCGGTTTTAACAGCTTTGATACGATTTTGTACTAATGCATGTGACGACGCTTCCAGTGCAACTTGAAATGCACCTTCGTCAACAAATTTAGCCAATAAACGTTGCATACTGATAGCATCTGGCGTGGTGTTAACGCTGTTTTGTAAAGCTTGTGTGTTACCAGTCGGTGAATACATGCCTGTACCTAACGTGCCGATAGAAGCTGCTCTTTCCCCCATCAAATGGGCTAACTGGCTAGTTAACTGCACGGTAGAAGTTTTACCATTTGTACCAGTGACTGCGATTACAGACATTGAATCAGCTGGAAACTGATAAAAACACCCAGCTAATTCTGAAAGCTTTTCCGATAGTTGATAAAAATGCACAATGACACTTTGTTCACGCATTTCAACATGACCATGTCTCGCTATGTCGTCACATTGCGCCACGATCACTTTAGCGCCTAAACTGACCGCTTGAGGAATAAAGTCACGGCCATCCAATATGTGTCCATCAATGGCAATAAATGCTTTATGAATTGCGACATCTCTGCTGTCTAAGACTAAATCGCTGATCATAATGTCTGGTGCATTAATGTTGAAATTAGCCAACAACGGCTTGATACTTTGATCAAACGCCTGAAGAAATTGCTTATTAATACTTACCATATCAGCCTGCATTTAGAGTCTCCAAATTAGTTTTAACAGGAGTTACGGCTAATGATGATACGGTTTTATCATCCGGTGGTACGTTCAAAATCTGTAAACTGGCGGCCATAATCTTGGCAAATACCGGGGCTGCAGTTAGCCCTGCATAATAGAGTTCACCTTTAGGCTCATTAATTAAAATGACCACCGCCAACCGAGGATCTGAAACAGGTGCAACGCCTGCAAAGATGTTCACATATTCATCACCGTAACCATTGACATTTGCCTTACGACTGGTGCCGGTTTTACCTGCTACACGATACCCTGGCACACTGGCCTTTTCTGCAGAGCCACCCTCTTGCAATACACTTTCCATCATGTGTAATACTTGTTTCGTAGAATGCTCACTAAGAACTCTTTCGCTCGCAACAGGCGCATCAGGTTTTACGATGCTAAGTGGACGTTTGACGCCGCCATCACCTAAAATGCTATACATTTTCGCAAGCTGCAAAGCTGTAACTGATATACCGTAACCGAAAGAGAGAGTAGATAATTCGAAGTCAGACCAACGGTTTCTATTATTAAAAATACCGCTGCTTTCCCCAAGTAAATTGGCGCCACTATCGCTCATTAAGCCAATGTTGTAGTACATATCTAGCAAAAATTCTTTAGGTACCGACAGAGCCAATTTTGAGGTCCCCATATTGCTGGACTTTCGAATAACTTCGGTCAAATCAATTTCACCATAATTTCTAGGATCTCTGACAATGTTACCACCTAGATGCATCCACCCAGGTGAGGTATCAATCAAAGAATCTGCTTGTGCAGTTCCAAATTCTAATGCGCTCAATACTGCCAGAGGCTTAACTGATGAACCGGGTTCGTATGCATCGGTCACTGCGCGATTACGAATTCTGTGTGCAGACACTCCCGTTCTGTTATTCGGGTTATAAGAAGGACTATTAACTAGGGCAAGAATTTCACCCGTTTTAACCGCCACGACCACAGCCGAGCCAGATGTCGCGTTGTAATATTGAACCGCCTGTTTTAATTCTTTATATGCTAAAGCTTGAATACGTTGATCAATGGTTAATTGAATATTTTGCGGCTTTTCACCTTTTTCAGATGCAATTAGCTCGACCATTCGGCCTTTTGCATCACTGCGAATTTTGCGTGAGCCTTGGGCACCTGCCAACCATTTATTGTATAACTTTTCGACTCCTTCTATGCCGGCATCATCAACATTAGTAAAACCAACTACGTGTGCTGATACTTCGCCACTTGGGTAATAACGTCTTGATTCATCACGTAAATATATTCCAGCTATCTTGAGTTTTTCAACATATTCAGCCATTGCAGGGGAAACTTGACGCTGCAGGTACACAAAACGCTTTTCTGAATGTCTAACTTTTTCTTTTAGCTCATCTATATTTTGCCCTAATACTTCAGCCAACGCCTGCCAACGCTTATTATTCTGATTCTGCTTAGCCATCAAATCGAAACCAGGTTCTTCCTTAGCTTTTTCCTCAGTTTCTTGTGTTGATTGTGCAATTGCTTTGGGATCGGCCCAGATTGCTCGAACTGGCACGCTGACCGCCAACTGCTGACCATTTCGGTCAACAATCAAACCTCTATGCAAAGGATTAACACGGGTTCGTAAAGTGCGATTATCACCACGTTGTATTAATAAATCTGGTGAGACAACTTGTATATACGCTGCACGAATACTCAAACCAACAAACACCAATACAATCACTGCAACCACGACAATAAAACGCCAATGTAATAGACTTGGCGCACTATTCACTTTTGCTTGATTGGTTCTGCTTTTGTTTGTTGAATGAGTGCTGCCTCGGTTCATTTTATCCTCACTACCACTTCTTCACTGGGTAAGGAACGATGCATGTTGAGCTGACTTGTAACCAGCGCCTCAATTCGGTTATGTTCAGTTAGAGCACTTTGCTCAAGCACTAAATTACGCCACTCCACATCTAGCTGATCTTTCTCTTGCATCAAGCGTTCGATGGCTATGGACATTTGTCTGTTATGGTGCGCACTGAGTATCACTAACCCCGCGCTAACTAAGAGTGCTAGAAACAACAAAACCCGCACTGGATGGCGGGTTAAATCAGCAGCTATAAAACTGAATAGATTAAAGTTCGTATTGGGGGCACTCATAACTTTTCGGCCACCCTTAACACCGAACTTCGCGCTCGAACATTTCGTTTTAATTCATCAGCCGATGGTTTAATTGCTTTGCCTATAGGTTTCATCGCTTTCGCTGCATCTATTTTTGACTGCATAATAGGCATGCCATGAGGTACATTCAAACCGCGACTTTGCTCGCGTATAAAACGTTTTACCAAGCGGTCTTCCAAAGAATGAAAACTGATAACTGTTAAACGTCCTTGTGGTGCTAAAGTAGACAAAGCCGCTTTTAGGCCAGTTTTGATTTCGTCCAACTCGCTGTTGACATAGATACGTATTGCTTGGAAGCTTCGGGTAGCAGGATGCTTGTGTTTGTCTTTCACCGGCACAGCCAAATCAATAATCTGAGCCAATTGCGCAGTATCGGTGATAGGCGCAATTTGACGTGCATTCACAATACCGTGAGCAATACGTTTACCAAACTTTTCTTCACCAAACTCTTTAATCACTTGGGTGATATCTTGCTCTTCAGCAACAGCTAACCAATCTGCAGCACTTATACCTCTGGTAATGTCCATTCGCATATCTAGAGGGCCATTACGCATAAAACTAAATCCGCGTTCAGCATCATCTAGCTGGGGTGAAGACACACCGAGATCCATTAAGATGCCGTCAATTTTACCAATTAAACCCAGCTCTTCGGCTACGGCTTGTAATTCAGAAAATGGCCGATGATGAATAGAAAAACGCAAGTCGCCTGCTAAGGATTTTGCCGCGTCAATGGCACTAAGATCCCGATCGATAGCAATTAGCTGCCCCCTAGGTGATAAGGCTTTTAATATTTGACTAGAGTGACCGCCGCGTCCAAACGTGGCATCCATGTAGATACCATCAGGCTTAATAGCTAAGCCGTCGATAGACTCCTGCAGTAACACAGACAGATGTGAAAAATCGTTTTCCATTAAAGTGAGAAATCCTGAAGTCGCTCAGTCAATTCAAAGTTAGCTTCTTGTTCAGTGGCTATATCTAAATTGATTTGTTGCTGCCATACTTCCACATCCCAGATTTCAAACTTATTGAATTGGCCCACTAACATAATCTGTTTATCCAACTTGGCATGCTGACGCAAAGGTGCGCCTAATAAAAACCGCCCATTTTTATCCATATCTCCTTCACTGGCATACCCCAACAATAATCGCTGCATTCTACGTTCGTGTTGATTCATACTCGAGAGACGGCTTAATTTAAGTTCAATTTCTTCCCATTCGGGAAGCGGGTAAAGCAGCAAACAAGGTTGTTGCGTGTCGATAGTACACACCAGTTGTCCCTGACAATCATCAAGCAAAGACTGCCTATACCTTGTTGGTATAGTCACCCGACCTTTAACATCTAGGTTGATTGCATTAGCGCCGCGGAACATAATTCCCCTAACCTTTTTTATTTTTATCTATCGAAAATTAACTAGTAAACACAACACTTCACAAAATCTGCTCTTATTTTTTTATGCTATTTTGGGATTATCTAACCCGTCAGATCCACTTTATGCCACTTTTACCCACAAGTGACAGTTTAGGTACCACCTGTCGTTCATGTCAAGGACTAAAAGTTGCAATTTGATCGGTTTGTCAGGGTTGTCATCACTGGTTTTATAGAAGTGTTTGAATTAGCGGTAAAAACCAGCAGGTTAGCGCAACTTGATAACAGCAGAAATAATAGGCTTACCGTTTTTTAATAGGAGGTCGTATGGGTTTAGAAGGGCAATGAATACAAACAAACATAGCATGGAAAATTGGTTATGTTCTCTGCATAAAAATATTATACTCGCCACACATTGTTAAGAGGATGTTATCTAATCATTAAACATCTGAAATAATTAAAATTATTGTCTATCTACCCAAAGGAATATCACATGCCGCTAGCAAACTGCATTTTGTCTATCGACCAAGGTACCACCTCTAGCAGAGCCATCGTTTTTGCCCCAGATTCGAGTATTGTTGCTTCAGCCCAGCAAGAATTTCCCCAACATTATCCCAATGATGGATGGGTGGAACATGATCCAGAAGATATTTGGACCACAACCGTCAATGTATGTGAGCAGGCGATTGCCCAAGCCACAAAAAAAGGAGCCGTTGTTGTCGCTATAGGTGTCACTAACCAAAGAGAAACCACTTTGGTATGGGATAAAAAGACCGGCAAGCCCATTTACAATGCCATTGTATGGCA
>CAJQKX010000705.1 GCA_905479025.1 uncultured Paraglaciecola sp. | reverse complement strand
GCTAACAAACTTTTTGAGGTACTTCGAAATGAACCAGCTTCATATACTCATTCTGGAGGATTTGAAGATAGAACCTCAAAACACTCTTAATGATTTGCTCCAGTTTTTGGGCATCGATCCAGTATTTAGCTTTGACACCACAAAGAAATTCAATATTTCAAATAGACGAGTAGCTCTAAAACAGAATGAACTTTTACTATCCAAACAAGCTCATGAAATGATCATCAGTAAAGTAGCACCAGACATCGATAGCTTAGAAAAATTAGTTGGGATGACACTCAATCATTGGGATTTGTCCTCAAACTACTGGTGTACTACGTGAATATGCTTGATCAGCTAGGGCAGTGGATTTTGCGGAAATGCTGGGTTTCCTGCCGAGTACCATTTAAGCAAACACCATTGGATCGTGCCTATTCGTGTCTGCTTGTATTCTAACTCTTGGAAAAGTACAAGTGTTACCCCTATCCACTTGGCACTTTTGATGAAACAAAAGAACATGAAATACTAATCAATCTTATATATATTTACCTCGTATAGTGAAATGTTCAGCATAATTAATCGAATTTGAGAGGAAACAATTTTGAAATTATTTTTACCTGATGACTATAACCACAGACCTGAGGCCGTTTATTTTGACGATACACCGTTACATAGACACGAAAAAATACATCAGCCCCATGTCTATTATTATGCTGAGTACTTATTAAAAAACAAACATTATGATGCGATAATAGATATAGGTAGTGGTAATGGGGAAAAGCTATCATTCTAATCGCACTCTAAAAAGATGGGATTAGATTTCGGAAAAAACTTAGAGTTTTGTAAAGCTAATTATCCAGATAGTGACTGGGTGCAGGTTTATTTAGAAAGTGAAAGTGAAACAAAAGAGTTTGCCTTTCCTTCAGGTAAAGCGTTGATCATTTGTTCAGATGTAGTAGAACATTTAGTTAACCCATTACCTCTTTTAGCTCTGTTAAAAAGAGCTGTTTATGAGGGGCATTCGGTTATAACAAGTACGCCAGACAGAGTTGTATTACGAGGAAGAGAGCACAATGGGCCTCCAACTAATGTGTCGCATATTAGAGAGTGGTCGATTGTTGAATATTTTGAGCTATTAAAAACTTATTTAACAACCCCTGTTGTCTATGGTCATACGATTAACAACAATATAGATCGAAAGTACAGTACGTTAATTAGCTTTCACGATGCTGATATTAGGAAAGCGTCAATATTATCGAAGCTTGTTAGTTATAACTCAAAAAAAGATAATGAGATGTTAGACCTACTCTATCAAGCTATGCCGGTAGAACTTGAAACAGATATTTTAAAAGAACTAAGACGAGTTAATTACTCTGACAATAAATCCCCGAAAGCAATAGATAGATTACTATAAAAAATTATAGAGGTAAGGCGTGAAGTTAGGGCAAATATTTGAAAAATACTCTTCTTTTTCAATGATTAAAGAAGGTAAATATATTGAAAACCTTCAATTGATTCGTGAGTTTTCTCATATTTCTGGGGCCGTTGTAGAGTGTGGTGTTTGGAAAGGAGGGATGATTGCAGGTGTTGCTGAGATATTAGGCTGTGACCGAGCGTATTATCTTTTTGATAGTTTTGAAGGACTACCAGAAGCTCAGACGATTGATGGTGATGCAGCAATTAAATGGCAACAAGACACTGAATCTCCGATTTACTTTGATAATTGTGCGGCGCCGATTGAAGAATCTAAGAAAGCAATGTTACTTTCAGGTGCTACAAAGACTTACTTTATAAAAGGCTGGTTTTCAGATACGTTACCGTCGCAATCAATTGAAGGAGGGATTGCTATCCTTCGATTAGATGGTGATTGGTATGAGTCTACTATGGATGTTTTAGAAAACCTGTTTACACAGGTAAACCCTGGTGGGATTATTATTATTGATGATTACTTTATCTGGGATGGGTGTGCAAAAGCTGTACATGACTTTTTATCTAAAAACAGCTGTGTTGAAAGAATTAGACAGTATAAAAATGTCTGTTACTTAATTAAAAAATAGAGTTGCTTAATAAGTACATTTACTTTGGGGAGTTCAATTTGAAATTAGTTATGACACTGCTCGTGCGAGATGAAGAGGATATTTTAAGGGACAATATAGAGTATCATTTCAGTCAAGGCGTTGATTTTATCATCGCAACTGATAATAGGTCTGTTGACTCAACAAAAGATATTTTGATGGAGTATCAGCGCAAAGGAAAATTACTTTATATTTATGAAGGTGACGATACCTATAATCAGCATGCATGGGTTACATCTATGGCGTGCATCGCCTATCGGGAACATGAAGCAGACTGGGTCATCAATAATGATGCAGATGAATTTTGGTGGCCTTTTGAGAGGAATTTGAAAGATGCTTTTTTGAGCTTAGATGACAAAATCAATGTCGTTCGTGTTTCTCGTTATGACTATGTTTTACATGATCAAATTAATAAAGATATTCCTTTCTATCAGACTATGAATTATAAAAATTTGTATTCAAAAAATGCACTCGGTAAACCTCTACCAGGCAAGGTTGCGCACAAAGGGAGTGCAGAGGTGGCCGTAAAACAAGGAAACCATAATGTCGACGGACTTGGGAAGCTGGTTGTCGCTGACAATGTGATGGAAATTCTACATTTTCCTATTAGGTCTAAAAAGCAATTTTTAAATAAAATTAGCCTTGGTGGCGCGGCATACGCTAGAAATGAGGAGCTTGATAAGAACATAGGTTTAACTTGGCGAGTGTTATATGAAAAGCTTAAAGAAGAGGGAAACTTAGATAGCTTTTTAGAGGAGGTCTTGTACTCGCAATCAAAGCTATCTCAAGCTATTAAAGAAGGGGTTATAATAAAGGATCTTAAACTATCGAATTATTTTAATAAAATCAATGGGATCAGACCCTAATACCGATTCCTATAAAATAAATCATTTAAATTCATAATGTTATACATTTACATATTCACTTCTAGGTTTTGTCATAAGAGGAAAAGACTTGGGACGTTTTTTTATAACTCGTGGTTGATTGGGTCGATTGCGTTTGCCTATTTCAGTGTAAGAAATTGCTATTACTAATGGTTTAAGTAGTTTTGTTAATGCCCGACTTGTCATTGTCACGCATAACCCTGAAAAACTACGTATAAGTTGAACGGTTGCCATAAAGCTGACGTGACGGGGTTCCTTATTGGTAGCACAGACTGATTGGACTATGGCAGCACAAAGGGATAGAAGATAGGGGTGTGCGGCCGAGCGAGGTCAATAGTTCCAGTGGGAGAGTTCCCCACTCTGGTAAGGTAGGTCAACCACCAGATAGCAATCATCGGGCAGGCGGAGGCAACTCCAAATGTTAAGCACGATGTGCGCAAGACAGGCCGTAAACGTAAGTTGAAGTGATTTAGCCTCGTAAGATTCAAGCAAGCAGGGTGACAGCGTACTCCTTCTGGAAACCACCATTGTATGATGCGAGAGACCAGTATCATAGAGCTGCTTCGGGGTTGTACCAACAGTAGGCTCTTTAGGAGAAGCATGGCATGCTGGATAGTAGGAAAGATTGGTAACTCGGGAGATCCTAAGATGTCTCTCAAGAAAAGAGAGTAAGTTGAACAAGCGATAATAAAGTAAGAACAACTGATGCAACTTAGGAAGTCGGATGGTGGCGTAGTACCGATGAAAGAGAGTAATTTCTCTGGAGGAAAGGCCATCACAATAACAACAGCTTTGTAAGGAAACAGACATCGTGCACAGAAACGATTAAAGTGTGACAACAAAATTGCAACGCATAGCTGAAAGAGCCAGCAGAGATAACTACTGCTGGTATGCTTTATGCTGTTATGGAAAAATTCAGCATTAGGCATAGATAATGTATTTATTATTGGCTTAAAGTGAAGTGTGTTATTGAGGAGCCGTGTGCGTAAATAGCGCCAGCACGGTTCTGTGAGGGGCGTGATGCCAACTAATGAGTTTAAGATATTTATAGAAATCACATAGTAGCTGCGTGCAGCGAGGTGTACAATAAAAGCATTATCTATTAATAACAAAGGCTTTGAGGGAGAATTCCGTCTACTCGACCAAGTCTAATATTGCACTATTTAAATAGTTATTTTGATATCATCAAGTTGGGAGTATAATTTTACCTAACAAAAATATGCACGTGGATTCAAAAAAGCTTGGCTGAAAAAAACCAGCCAAGCTTTTTTGAACCAGTGATATAAGCGTTATATTGCCAAGGAAATGTCATGCGTAAACTATTACTTATATTATTTTGCACCCTTTCTTCTCAGCTTCATGCAAACGAATTGTGTCAAATAGTAGATGGCTCTGTGAACATTGCCCAAGATGATAAAACACTTATCTTGGAAAAATTATAAATAGTTTTGATGGTGAGTCAATTTTCAATGAATTTGGTACTTACGGTAACGAATTTAGTGGAGAGTCTATCTGGAACGAGTTTTCGACTATTGGAAATGAGTTTAACTCTCTTTCACCATTTAATGAGTTTTTATCTACTCCACCAATGATAATAAAAAACAAAAATAATTGGTTATCTTTCTACAAATTACGCAATTCAAGGAGCTGAAAGTCCAAATATTTTAAAAGCAATGTGTGGTGGTTAAATGGCAATATAACAAGCCAATCAAGTAAAACTAAAAACAGTTTGCTCGGTTCCGCTTCGCTTTACATTTTAGCAAACAATTTTTAGCCCCTTATTGGGGCGTTATGTGTCATTGAGGGAAAGTGAAACTCCGTGTATCTATTCCTAAAAATTTAATTTTGTTTCTGATTGCGATTGCGATTGTGATTTTTGGCTTGGTGGCACTTATTATCTTGAGAATTTGGGTTTTTCAACAGAGATTAGCGAAAACCAAGTAACTAATTTACAGCAGACGATTGAACGTATCGAATCATCTGAAGTTAGGGAGGCTGAAATATTTGAAGTTTTTTAATTTCAAAGTGAATTAGTTGATTCAATGAATAATATGATTAAGCAAACGATTAGCTTTTAAAAGTCATTCGGCTGGGTAATTTTAACTTTTCTCACTTGGCATTTGTTGTCCCTTATTAAATATGACAAGAAAGTTCGCGAAAATGAAACATAACAAGTTATTAAACATTATTCCGGCCAAAAAGCGTTA
>CAJQKX010000704.1 GCA_905479025.1 uncultured Paraglaciecola sp. | reverse complement strand
TACTTAACTGAGTTTAAACTCAGGGTAGGCCTTGCTCTACTCTGTTTAATTGCAGCCAAAACCGCCAGTATTTACCTGCCTTTCATCCTCAAATATACCGTTGATGAACTGAATGCAGAACGTGCGGCCGAGGCTATTGTATTGGTGCCTTTTGGCTTAGTTGCCGCCTATGGGTTACTTCGCTTAGCTAATGTATTATTTGGTGAGATAAGAGACACCCTTTTCGGAAGAGTAACTGAGCGAGCCATGCGCCGTTTAGGTTTACAGGTGTTTCGTCACTTACATAATCTAGATCTAGATTTTCACCTTAACAGGCAAACTGGTGGATTATCTAGGGACATAGAGCGTGGTACCAGCGGTATCAGTTTTTTAATGCGCTTTTTAGTTTTCAATATTGTGCCAACGTTATTTGAAATAGCGGTTGTAGTTGGCGTGTTGTTCTATAACTACGGGATAAGTTTTGCACTGATAATTTTAGTTTCGGTAGTCGTTTATATAAGTTTTTCTGTCAAGGCGACCGACTGGCGCACTAAGTATGTACGCGAAGTGAATCAAGCAGACTCTAGCACTAGCTCAAGAGCCATTGACAGCTTACTGAACTTCGAAACAGTTAAATATTTCAATAACGAAAATTATGAAGCAAACAGGTATGATGTTGACTTAGCCAACTGGGAAAACGCTCGGCGTAAAAACCGCTTGTCGTTGTTTGCATTAAACGGTGGTCAAGCGTCAATTATCGCCATTGCTATGACCAGTATGATGGCATTGGCTGCCTATAACGTTGCTCAGGGCACCATGACCATAGGTGACTTTGTACTGATCAATGCCTTCACTATGCAGATATTTATGCCCTTAAATTTCTTGGGTTTTGTATACCGAGAAATACGTGGTTCGTTAGCGAACATAGAAAATCTTTTTAACCTGCTAGATAAACAGCCAAATGTGCCAATAGATAAAAGCGCCAAAGACTTAAAAATCAGCCAAGGGAAAATAAGCTTTAACAAAGTGCAATTTAGTTATCGCCCCGACCGCACTATTTTGCATGATATTAGTTTTGATATCCTGCCTGGACAAAAAGTCGCAGTGGTAGGAGAAAGTGGTTCGGGCAAGTCAACCTTAGTAAAGTTGTTATTTAGATTTTACGATTCTGCAAACGGCAGCATCAGTATTGACGGGCAAGATATCAGTAAAGTTAATCAACACTCATTGCGCAAGGCCATAGGCATTGTTCCCCAAGATACGGTGTTGTTCAACGATACTATTTTTGAAAACATTCGTTATGGAAGGCCTAATGCGACTGATGCCGAAGTACAACAAGCCATTGACTTAGCCCATCTTCGCGCTTTTATAGAATCACTCCCAGATGGTGAGAAAACATCTGTCGGCGAGCGAGGTCTTAAGCTCTCTGGTGGCGAAAAGCAACGGGTAGCCATTGCTAGGACTATATTAAAACGTCCACCTATTATGGTATTTGATGAGGCAACATCCTCTCTAGACAGCCAATCAGAACAAGCCATTTTGACTGCCCTAAAAGAGATATCTCAAGGCCATACTAGCCTCGTGATTGCACACCGTTTATCGACTATTGTCGATGCAGATAAAATTGTGGTGATGGGCAATGGGCGCATACTAGAGCAAGGCAGTCACCGTCAGCTACTAGACTTAAACGGCGCTTATAATAAACTTTGGCAAACACAACAAAATCAACATCACGAGTCAGACATTGGATAAACAAGCACTCGTGGACGCCATCAATCAAACCATGCCTTTTGGTAAATACGCGGGTAGAAAATTATTGTATTTACCTGAGCCTTATTTGGTTTGGTTTAGTAAAAAAAGTTTTCCTGAAGGGAAATTAGGCCAGCAACTCGCATTGATGCATGAGGTTAAGGTCAATGGCTTAGAGTCCATGCTAGCACCGCTTTTACGAGACAATTAATGAGATATCAGCATACACGAAACCGTGTGAGAGACAGGCCTAAAACCGCCCAGCAAGATAGTATTGATAATCAAATTTTGTGTTTACATAAAGCGATGACAGAAAAACTCATTGCTAACCAGCACTATATGCCGCAAGTGCTGCAAACCATAGAAAACCGTTACAACTCAGGTAAAATGCGTTATGGAGCATATTTGTTTTGGTCAAGTCTAATGGAGCATATTCATCTACCGGAATTGTTTATGACAACTGTATTGGACAACTCGCCTCAAACTCAAAAATATCGACGTCAAACCCCTTTTGTAGGCATATTGACTGAACAAGAAAGACAAGCCGCGTTAGACCAAATGACGTTCACCTAACTTCATTTGAATAGTTCACACTATGACAATCCGATTAACGTGTGTCTTTTTGCTATTATTAATAGCCTTCAATGCATACGCTCAACAAGAGTGGCGAACACCCGCAACTGTAGGTCGCATTTATCTTAAGCTGGAAACAGGTACTGGGATAATCGAACTTGCCTCATTTATGGCACCAAAACACGCTACTCAGTTTAAGAAATGAGTAGCGGCCGGGTTCTACGACGGTGCAGACCTCTATCGTGTTGGGAGAAGAGAATATTGATGATTTTACTGCTCAGCGTCTGCTTAATACCAAGCAAGAGTGACAGGCCCTAGTTCACAGCTAACCTGCGTTCCCAGTCTCCATTATGTTCTAACAGACACGCCTGTTCAGTATCAAAAAACACATGATGCCGTGCATCTTTAAGCAAAATCCCAGCTTTTAAAAGTTGTTTTTGAATTTGCTTACGCAGCTCCTTATCTTGTTCGCTAACTAGCATTAAATTTAGTGAGTCAGACTGATTTAATACACAAGTGATCACTAGACTCCCCGGAAAATTGGCATAATTGGCTGAGTGGGTTAACCACTCAAAACCAACTATGTCTTGTTTCGCATGCTCGCAAACAATCGTCAGTGCCTTTATTACATTCTTATCTAATTTTTTGACGGTTTTGTTCATGGTCTACCTAAACGATTAGCCGTAGGTGCATAAATAAGCGGTGTTGCTTTTAACCTGTACGTTAAAACGTTGATCTGCTTCTACCGTAAACTGCTCATTCGGTCCAAAGGTCTGCCATTGTTGGCTGCCAGGCAATTTCACACTCATCATCCCACTGACTACCGTCATAGTTTCAAATTGACTGGTACCAAACTCATAATCACCAATAGCCATAACACCCATAGTTGCGGGTAAGGTGGTAGTATCAAAAGCAATAGACTTCACTTTGCCATCAAAATATTCGTTTACTTCAAACATGCATTTTCTCATTTAAAATATATATCAAGTTGGTGAGTAATTTAGCAGCTTTTCAGACAGTAAAAAGCCACCAAGAAAAGCTAATTTAGAAGTAAAAGAACTAATGTATCCATTATATCTCCCAGTAAACCGCTTAGTTGAAACCCAGATAACCAAACATTTAATATTAGTCAAAGTCGTCAAAGTGGTCAAAGTGTATTATCGGCTAATAATTTTTAACTAAGAGAAATTCGCAAGTCAAATTCATCGCTGTGAATCTGCTTAACATTGAGGATTATAATAGGTTTAAATACAAAAAGAATTCAAATTGCTGAAGATAGTTGAATGCTGTTAACGGTCTTAGTAACGTGTCTTGATGAGACTCTCAAGCAAAAAAACAGCAAAAATTAATACTCCGAATTTGTTTCGCGAATAACTCATACTTTACTAACATTTTTGACTGCCATAATAGTGTAATCTAGAGGCATAAAGAAAATACACAATACAATTTATGTGAATCATGGCATTTTAACACCTAACCTGTATTTGCCAGACTTATTAAGGGAAAACATGATTATTCAGCATCACGTCAATGATATTCAAACTCCTACAGGTCTAATGCGCACATCCATATTTAGACCCGTTGCCGACGGCCAATACCCAAGCATTATTTTTTACTCTGAAATATTTCAACAAACGAGTCCTATCATCCGCAGTGCGCAAATATTGTCAGGCCATGGATTTGTGGTGTTAGTACCAGAAATATTCCATGAGTTAAATCCACTGGGCACTGTGCTGGCATATGACGATGCAGGTAAAGATAAAGGCAACGCTGACAAATTCAGCAAACCGCTTGAGCATCATGATTCGGATACGCAGGCAATGTGTGACTTTATTCAGCAACAATCATACTGCAAGGGCAAAGTCGGGGTAATGGGTGTCTGCATAGGTGGTCATCTTGCATTTAGAGCCGCTTTAAACAAACAAGTGGCCGGAGCATTTTGTTTATATCCTACTGATGTCCACTCAAACACTTTACCATGCGAAGAAGGTAATGACTCCTTAACCAGAAGTGGCGATATTCATTGCCCTTTGGTGTTAGTTTTTGGTAAACAAGACCCTCATGTGCCAGCAGAGGGTCGTTTACTGATCCATCAAACCTTGAGTCAAAATGAATGCGACTTCAGTTGGCATGAAGTCAACGCCCAACATGCATTTATGCGTGATGAGGGCGACAGGTTCGATGCAGCCATCGCATTACAGATATACAAAATGGCGATTGATTTTTTTCACCATACTTTGCGCAATTAACCTAACAATGCCCCGTTCTTTCGCACTAACATGGCTTAAACTAAACATCTGTTTATTGTTAGTGCTTTATCCCTTGCACAGCAGCGCGGTCACAGAAGATCAATTTAGTGTGCATGGTTTATCTGCCTTTAAAGAAGGTCACGCCACAATACTGGAGAGTTGGTTAACCCAAGGTGTGAATGCCACACGCGCTACTCTAGGTATTTACCCCACTCCTCTTTCATTACATCTGTACCCTAGAAAATCCAATCAACCTGTGCCTTGGGCCTACACAAGGCGAGACAGGACAGGTAGCGTACATTTTTATGTTGATGCACGTTTTGGTCTGACAAAATTTGTTGATGACTGGACTATTTACCATGAATTAGCCCATATGGCCCTGCCTTACTTAGGCCCAGAATACCGTTGGTTATCAGAAGGTTTTGCCAGCTATATGCAATACCAAATTATGGCGCAAGCAGGGGTGTTAAAAGGTGATTTAGCTGAAAACTATCATAAAAAAATCAAGCCTCACTTACATTGGTTTAACAGTGACTTAACTGCTGCGTCTATTGCCACAAGGCTGATGGACAATAAGCAATACCCTGCTGCTTATTGGGGAGGCGCATACTTTTTTGTTTACGTAGATAAATTATTGGCGCAAAAGCACAATACAACCTTGACTGAACTCATTACTCACTATCAAGACTGCTGTCGCACCAACGATAACAACCTAACTGATGTAGTGTCTTCCCTCGATGGCATCCTAAATGACAAACTATTTAGTCATTTAATAAAACAATATGAAAATAGCCCCGCTCGCACATTTTATCCTGAAAGTTTTGAATAAAATTAATAGTCGCTTTCACTAACCGCAATTCAGCCATGCCATAAAATAAGCTCTGTTAGGTAAAATCACTGAGAGCACCTTGCTTTGTGGGATCATTAGACACATATAGAGAAATAACACAGCGACCACATGTTTTATGTAAAAATGAAATATTGAAGTTCAGCCTTTTTATCATCTGGCTCCCCGGCGCTTTTCTTTCTGGTCAATATTTTTCTGACAGACATGCATGTAAAAATAAAATGCTCGATTTGAACATGGAAATAGTCATCACAGAATGATTGCTTATCGAACACGTTAAACACTGCAACAAACCCGGCTACAGGAGATTTGC
>CAJQKX010000703.1 GCA_905479025.1 uncultured Paraglaciecola sp. | reverse complement strand
CATCGGTTATTGTAATTGAAAGGATAACAGGAAGCCTTTTCCCAGTGTCATCAAAGTAGTGCACTTGAGGCTATTGGGCAAACGGGTGAAGTAAATAGTGTGTTCGCACCCGTGGGCGGTGGGGGATTAGTGTCGGGTTCGTTGATCAGTACCAGAGCATTGCTTCCTAAGGCAAGTGTCATAGGTGTAGAACCATTGGCGGCAAATGATGCTGCAGAATCCCTGCGTACTGGTATTATTCAATCTTTAACAGAGCAGCCTAATACTTTGGCAGATGGAGCGGCAACACTTCAAGTTGGCGAAAAGACCTTTCCACATTTGCAGGCCTTAGATGGTTTTTATGAGGTAGATGAAACTGCCATTGCATATTGGACTCAATGGCTTCAACACTTGCTTAAAATACATGTTGAGCCTACCTGTGCAATGAGCATGGGAGGGGTGGTTGAGTGGCTTACATCACAGACCAGCGAGCAAAAGGTATTGGTGATGTTATCTGGTGGCAATATCGATCAACAAAAAATGCGCCAAATATGGCAAGACGATCATTTGCAACAAATTCCTTGCTTATAGACTGAATAAAATAGGTTAAAAACGCCACTTCATTAAAGATCAGTAAAAGGCTTCGAAATCACCTGTGCCAGTAATATGATTTAAAAAAAGATGTAGAGCAAGAGGGTATAAGTGAATGAGCAAGAGAAAATGTTAAACCGATATAGTGGTTGTGCCACCTTGTTTAACGCTCTAATCGATTGTCGCTAGATAACGTTTATTAAAAAATTATCAGCCTTTTTAAATAAAGCTGCGTGTCTCAGCATGATGAGTGGTCAAGATTAGCTCGATTGCCACAAATTTTTCTTTCATTCTAAAACAGTAACCCATCTCATTTATAAACGCTCATCACTATACAAGTATTGCATCCACTAAAAATCTAGGGCAAATTGAGTGAAACGTTTATACGAGAACTCTTGTGAAGATAATATTGTTTGCCTGCTTGTTTTTTTTCAGTTCCTTGGTGCTGGCTGCACCTAGCCATATTGGTAATGTAAAAGGTTACACTCTCAATAATGCTGGAGAGCTAATTCACTTTTCAAACATGGTGTTCGATGGTGGAAAAGTTGTGGCAATTGGCGCAGAAGAGCTTAGCCAGACTTATCCTAATGCAACCTTCATCGACGGTCAAAATAAGGTGCTGTTACCAGGACTCATTGACGCCCATGGGCATGTAATGGGACTAGGTGAAACCTTATTACAAGTTGACTTGCGAGAGAGTCAATCTGCTTTAGATGCTGCAAAAATGGTACAAGCTTATGCTAAAAATCAACAGGGTTTAGCGTGGATAATTGGACGCGGCTGGAATCAAGTACTTTGGCTCGGCAAAGCTTACCCCACTGCTAATTTGTTAGATGAATATGTCAATGATAAACCTGTGGTGTTGTCCAGAGTGGATGGTCATGCAAGTTGGGTGAATAGCAAGGCACTTGAAATTGCTGGTATTACTAGAGATACACTCGACCCGCCAGGTGGCAAAATTGTTCGAGATAAAAAAGGTAATCCTACAGGGGTCTTAATTGATAACGCCGAGAATCTCCTGCTCAAATATCTGCCTAAAACATCTGAAGCGATTTTAACTGCCCAGTTGAATGCTGCAGGCAAACATCTTCTCTCTGAAGGTATCACTAGTGTCCATGACGCGGGTATTGACCTCGCTGTATACGATTACTACCAAAAACGTGTGGAAGAGCACTCATTACCTGTGCGAATTTATCCCATGATTGCGGCAACCTCCCCCCAGTTAAATCAATTGTTAGAAAAGGGTCATGTGCAAGATCAGCACGATTGGTTATCAGTTAGGAGTGTGAAATTATATGGTGATGGCGCATTAGGCAGTCGAGGTGCAGCTTTGTTGCAACCCTATTCTGACGATATGGATAACAGTGGTTTATTGGTTACCCGGGAACGAGATTTGAAACCGTTATTTGATTTGGTATTAGGTAATGGTTTCCAACTTAACTTTCATGCGATTGGCGATAAAGCCAATCGCTTAGCACTAGATCAGTTTGCTGATAGCTTTAAACGCATTGGAGGCAAATCACTACGTAACCGTGTAGAACATGCCCAAGTTATTAATGTTGACGATATTCCACGATTTAAAACGCTGAATATTATTCCTGCCATGCAACCCACCCATGCTACTAGCGATATGAATATGGCTGAAGATAGGGTAGGCGCCGACAGGCTCAAAGGCGCTTACGCATGGCAAACCTTCTTGAAACAAGACTCCCCAGTGGCGTTCGGTTCTGATTTCCCAGTAGAGCTCTCCAACCCATTTTTTGGTTTACACGCTGCAGTCACCAGACAAGATCGCAATGACTCACCTAACAAAGGTTGGATACCTAGCGAAGCGGTGACAGTCAAACAAGCTTTCCGTGGTTTTACCCTAGACGCTGCTTATGCAGCCCATCAAGAAAATATTTTAGGTGGTTTAACCGAAGGTAAATGGGCCGACTTTATTTTGATAGACCAAGACATTTTTACCATTTCACCACAGGATATTTGGAAAGTACAAGTGCTTGAGACATGGATTGCGGGTGAAAGACGTTTTACAAAAACGCCTTAATTTGGCTATCTAACCAGCATTCGGGTTATTTAAATTAAGAGGTCAGGTTGGTAATGTTAAATTGGACCTTGGCCTTACCTGGGTGCTCTGTTTCAATAAAACCAAGCGTTCAATAACAGCCGTAAGCTGCTGCATGCTCTGTGAATACATATAAAGAAGCATTTTTAGCGGTTTGCGCTGAAAGGCTTGATGTTGCTGCTCATCATTGAGCAGGCAACATGTTTTGACGTGTTCTGTGTTTAAAAAACTTATTGTCAGTCATGGGGTAGGTCATATTTGGCCCTCCCCATGAGTAGTTTGCCTGATGACTGGCTTTGATCAATTCAGGCCCTTGTAAAGAGTCGTAATCCACCTTTTTTCAGTGATAAAACTTCATGACCAGGCTGTGTACATCTCACCTAAACCTTGTTTCACTGCATCTTCAACGCTCATGCCTTTGATTTTCATACTTCTTACTATGGCAGCAGTATCAACAAGCATATCCAAGGCCTTTTGATAATCGGCTTTAGTGGCTAAATCACCATGCCCTGGGATAATTTTTGTATCGTCTTTCAGCATACCTATTAGTTGAGTTACATTCTTAATATAACCCGCAACCGTGCCCCCACCATTCAGATCAATGTACGGAAAACGGCCTTGAAAAAATAAGTCTCCTGGGTGTAAAACATTGGCTTCTTCAAACCATACAACGTTATCGCTGTCCGTATGACCTGCTGGCAAATGCATCACTTTGATGGTGTCGCCGTTAAGATGAAAGGTCACACCTTGTTGATAAGTCACAACAGGAAGTGAAGCATGTTGATGGTCGTCTTTATCGGCTAAACGTTGACGCACCTTGTCATGTGCAAAAATGGTAGTGCCTTTCACTTCTTTGAAGTAAGCATTAGAGCCCGTGTGATCACCATGGTAGTGAGTGTTCACAATATATTTAATTTGTTGATTTGAAATATCACCAATTGCTCCTGCTATTTTTTTAGCTAGTGGGGCATATTGATCATCGATGATCAATATCCCATCATCGCCAATTGATACACCGATATTGCCGCCACTCCCCATTAACATATGTACCGATCCACTCACAGGTTGGCTAGTGACTTCGACTTTATCCCACTTGTCTTGTGCAAAGCTTGAACTGGCTGAAAACAGAGTCGTCATCACAGTCACTAAAAGAATTTTTGGGCGCATACATGTTTTTCCTTGATTAAAATTAAGTAAATCCTAGACGTTTGCTGCAACAGACTACAAACTATGGTTATACAAAGCCGTTAAGATACTCTGCATGTTTCAATTTACAAAACGTATTAGTTTTATTTTATTTGTGCTCAGCCTGGCGACTGCGTTTTTTATTAACTTCAATGTCAACCCGACTTGGGTTGAGTCTCAGTTACAATATCAAACTTATAACAATGAGTTGGGACAACTGGCTTTTCGCGCCAGCGGTCAAGAGAACGTGATAGAAGATCTTGTACCTTATTCCGAGTCTCCTTTAAGACAATCAATGCTGAATATCCAACAAAGCAAACCTTCCTTGTCGCAACAATGGGTTTATAAAAATACTATTGAGGATGTGGTTTTACTCAAAGCAGACTTTCATTTTGGTATTTGGTCCTTATTGCCTGCTTTAGTCGCTGTTGTATTGTGTTTAATGACGCGAGAGCCTTTGGTGGCTCTGTTTTGCGGTATAGTGATTGGTGCAGTGATGTTAGGACGATTTGATATCACCCATGAAGTATTTATCCCTAATATCGGCACGTCGAGCGCGGCATCTATTTTGATTTTATATTTATGGTTACTTGGCGGCTTAATGGGGATGTGGGCAAAAACGGGTGCCGCTCAGGCTTTTGCCAACCATATGAGTCAACATTATGTAAAAGGGCCACGCTCAGCCAAGGTTGTTACTTGGTTTCTAGGTTTAGTGTTTTTTCAAGGGGGGACTATGAGTACGGTATTAGTAGGTACAACGGTTAAACCTATTGCAGATAAGGCTGGAGTCAGCCATGAAGAACTCAGTTATGTGGTCGACTCTACTGCATCACCTATTGCGTCAATCATTGCATTTAATGCTTGGCCTGCTTATGTGCAAGCCTTTTTGTTTATTCCAGGAGTGGCATTTTTGGCCACAGAAAGCGACAGGGTAGCGTTCTTTTTTGCCAGTATCCCTTTTAGTTTCTACGCAATTTTTGCTGTGTTGGGTACCTTATTACTTAGCCTCAATATCACGACCTTCAGTGGCTCCCCCCTTAAAAAAGCAATTAAACGTGTAATTGAAACAGGCGAATTAGACGCGCCTAACGCGTCTCCTGTTAGCGCTAAAGAATTACACCAAAGCCAAGTCCCTGATGGATATAAAGCCCACAGGCTAGAGTTTATCTTACCTTTAGTTAGCTTAATTATTATCGCTATTGGATCCTACTTTGTGACAGGCTCACCACAAATTCATTGGGCATTTTCAGGCGCTTTGTTTCTGTCTATTTTTATGGCGTTGGCTAAAGGTATGGCACTTAAAGAGGTGTTAGACGGCTTCGGAAATGGTTTAAAAGGGGTGGTGGTAGCTTCGGTCATATTAATGTTTGCCTTAACTATAGGTGTGCTGAGTAAACAGTTAGGCGGTGGCATTTATTTGGTTGAGTCTTTAGGCGAGCACATTCCGTATTGGTGTTTACCTATAATATTACAACTTATGACTATGCTTATCGCTTTTTCAACGGGCACAAGCTGGGGTACTTACGCTATTGCTTTTCCATTAGGCTTGCCTTTGGCTTGGACTATTGCCCAAAGCCAAGGCTTAGAAAACCCGGAATTGTTTATGATGGTATGTTTCGCTACCATTTTGAATGGTAGTGTATATGGTGATCAGTGTTCACCTATTTCAGACACCACTATTTTGAGCTCTATGACCACAGGCTGCGACCTAATGGATCACGTAAAGTCGCAGATTGTACCAGCCACTTATGCGGCCTCTCTTGCTGCGCTCTTGTGGACGGCTACAGTTTTGTTTTTTGCCTAGAAGAGATATTTAATTTTGTTTTTAAAACACTAATATATTGGTTAATCTTTATGATTAACCAATATATTTAAACCTTGCTTTTGTTTCGCCATCAACCTCTACCGTTTCAACAAACATATCCAAAGGTCTCACCCACAGGCCTTTTTCACCATACAGAGGTCTATAAACTACTAAATTAGTTTCATCTTCAGAGTGTTTGGCCACACCAATCACTTCGTATTCATTCCCTTTGTAATGACGGTAACGACCTATTTCCAATGACATGCTTATTCCTCTTTATCTAGGTTGATTTTTAATCTGTGGAAAGCTGCTTTTGTCTGATTTGTTGCCATGTAATCACTATTAATTGGATGACGATGATAGTAGAACTAGCGAGCAATAAACCACGCCAATCGATCGAGTTGAGAAATACTCCTGCACTTAATGCAGCCATAGCTTGACACCCAAATACTAAAAACTCATTTAAACCTTGAACTTTAAATCTTTCATTAGGCTGATAACTTTGTGAGAGTAATACAGTCCCACCGACAAATAAAAAGTTCCAGCCAATACCTAGTAACACCAAAGCGATCAAATAGTTCAACCATTCGCTACCTGTCAGGGCGATTAATATGGTGGCGACATAAGAGAATAATCCCAAATAGATAACAGTCGAGGTACCCAATTTACTGATTAACCAACCACTGAATAATGACGGGAAGAACATCGCAAAGATATGGCTTTGGATCACCCACTTTGTATTCTGCAAAGAATAAGCTTCATGCACGTGCATATGCACAGGTGTGGCCGTCATAATAAAGCTCATCAAGGCATACCCTACGACTGAGGCTGAAACAGCCAAAACAAACACCGGTTGGCTCGTTATCACACGTAATTTTCGTCCGGTATCTGCAGATTTTTCTGTGACAACGTGAGTATTATCAATCTGGGTAAAAAGTAGGCTGCACAATACCAGTAAGGCTGCCGTCAGATAAAATGCCCCCACAAAGGTTTGTTGGTTAACCTGTTGACCCAGAGTCACTAACTCCGGTCCTAAGATAGCGGCCACTAAGCCACCCAACAACACGGTTGAAGCCGCTTTAGGTATCAAATCAACAGGCACTGACTCCATAGCCGCAAACCGAATTTGTTGGATCGCAGACATCATAACGCCCAATAAAAACGCAGATATCACTAACCCCCAGAAGCTACTATTAACAACACTTGCCGCGGCCATTAGCGCAACCAGAGCACCTAGGATGGTGGCAGCAATAAAAACGGGCTTTCTACCAAAGTGTTGCATCAATCGGGTAATGGGCAGTACACCACAG
>CAJQKX010000702.1 GCA_905479025.1 uncultured Paraglaciecola sp. | reverse complement strand
ATTTTTCGCTGAGTATTGCCAAGCGGGTTGGCTTAAAGAGGCAGGCGCATCGGTTTCACGTCCACTGGCAATGACCAAATAACTTTTGGCCTCAATGGGTAATGGTTGTGTGACTATTAGTTTATCGTCATTGGAGTCGGATAGAATACACCCTTTGAGATCAACTTTTGTTTCAGTGGGGTTATAAAATTCTATCCAATCAATCTCATTATCGTCAATGTTTGGCATCAGTTCTGAAATAACAACGCTACCTACAGACAAGCCTTGATTATCAGCAAATACTGGGTCACTTTTCACGCTTGTAACAACAATAGTGCAGCACATAATAAATTGAATGGCAGTGAATTTGCGGTTTTGTGTTGGCATTAAAAGACTTCCTATTTAGAATACAATATTACTTTGCAAAAAATTTTTGCATCGCTTCTATGACTTCTTTGGGTTTATCAAAAAATGGACTGTGCCCTGAGCCCGGGATCACAGTGACGCTTAAGTCATCAACATACTTGGGGATTACGTCCAGCATAGCCGGCACAAAAGTACGTTCATTTTCTGTCCAAATCAATAAACTGGGCACTGTCACTCGGGCATTTTTTGAAGGCCAGTAAGATGAATCCTTGATATCGGCCACCGCAGGTATGTTGGCACGATACCAGTTCACCGCACCTGTATGTGCACCCGGTTGCTCCCAAGCCTCAAAAAATGCCTGCTTAAATTTGTCGTCTAGGTGCCCATTAGCATAACCTCGGTCAAAGCCATAACGCCATAACATCTCTGGCCCACGCTCATCAAATATTTTTTCAATGCTCGGGCTCTTTAATCTTTCCATATACACTGAGGATTTTTTTTGGTCTTCATTGTTGACAATCATGTGCAGTAAAACATTGTAAGGTGGGGCATTAATAACCACTAACTTGTCGATTAATTCAGGGTACTTTTGCGCCGTTGTCCATGCCAGTGCACCGCCCCAGTCATGGCCCACTAGTGTGACTTTTTTATCTGCTGGAAAATGCTTAATCAGGGCTTTTACATCTTCTACTAATAGTTCAATTTTGTAGTTTTGCGCCCCTTTTGGTTTGGCCGATAGGTTGTAACCACGATTATCTGGCGCAACAACAAGGTAATCCTTAGCAAAATAGGATAATAGTTTATCCCAAGACGCACCAAAAAATGGGTATCCGTGCAAGAAGACAATTAAATCACCTTCGCCTTTTTGCACATAGTGAAATTTCAAACCATTAAGCGTGACAAATTTGGAGTCATAGCCCAATGTGGTTGTTTGCCCTGAAGATACGTCAGCAAAAGTAACATTACTTGCTAGTATAAACGGTGCAATTAACAGGCACGCGAAAATTCTAGCTAATCTAAAAAATTGATTTTTTAACACCTTATTTCCCCTAAACTATTGTTTCTATACCGGATTTTCGACTCAAGTATTAGCTCCTTAATAACATGCTTATTTAACGCCAGCTTCGGTTCGTACAATCCGCTAGGCAACATTTTCTCTTATACTCATATAAAACCAATCATCAGAAGAAGGTGAACTTTCACACACACTTTAATGGATCCATATAGGTTACTTTTCTACAGTGACTTCACAAAATCGGTAAAAGGCCCTTAGCCAGGTAGCTCAAAGCTAACAATGGAATAGTTCGAATTGGACTCGATCACTTGACGAAGTGAAAATATATTACCGTCTACGTCTCTGGCATACATCTGCCAAAATCCACCCACCTGTTGCGGGGCACTGATCAAGTCAACCCCAAGCGACATTAGGCGTTGGTACTCTTTTTGAATATCGGTGACTTCCAAAGAGTAGCTATAGCCCAAATCACTTGCTTTGCGCTTGCCTGTGAATACCGCAGTTTTAGGCGTTTTGAATTGCCAAAACTCCATCATTTTTGACTGCTCATTCATTTTGAACCAACCGGCGAGCACATCTGAGTCGGTGAGTCCGGTGATACGATCTATCTTAGGGTTTTTGACGATTTCGGCTTTTCGATAGGGCTTAATGCCCAATACGACTTGATAAAAACTCATTAGCTTTTCGATATCAGGCGTGGCAAAAGCAACTTGTGTCATCCACATGGGCTGATCCCACTCTTGCCAGGCATTGTCATAACCGGCGCGGGCCAGAATTTCGCCGTCCAGCTGCTCCATTTCAAACATATTGCCCTCTGGATCATATCCATAAGCATAGGTTACACCATATCCACCTAAGTCAACGGGAGTATTCCCCGGCGTGACTAAACGTGCGCCTGCGGCGACAAATTTGTCATAGCCAGATTCAGATACTGGTGATTGAAAGCAGGTATGGGTCATACCCGGGCCTTGGGCAGGCATATCACTTAATCTTACGTTTTTGTTAATGGCAAATTCGGTCAGTTCAAACAGCATATTAGGCGCTTTAAGGGTCGCCACTTCATATTCCAGGCTATCCCCCCCATACAATGCATCCGAGTGACTATTGGCATATACTTTTTCCCTTTTTACAAGTTCGAAACCCGTGGCCTGTTGGTAAAAAGCCAACGCTTGATCGAGGTTTTTCACGGACAAGCCAATATGGTTGATCCCCATAATGGTTGTTTTGGTATCTTTAATTGTGGCTGTTTCGTCTATTTCTATCGCCCCGACTGACGATATGCTCATAGATAAAGAAATCGCCGCTAGGCTTTTAAAAAAATGCATAATTATCTCCAAATGAAAATTTCAAGCAAGCCGCACAGTGCCGCTTGCATACTTATTCTCGCCACAGTTCTACGATCTATACCCAAAATCATTGGAACTGCATGGCGGCGGCAAACGAATGAGACCCCATGAGCTTAGTCCACTAAGTGCAACGTCGGTTACCGATTGGGGCGAATGAGTGCAGCCAACAAACAGGCAGTTTCAAGGATGACGGGTATAACTCACTTACCACCCGCTGAGAACACCATCAGTATATTGCCCGGTGCTTCCCCCCACTTATCATAGCCAGAGGTTAGGTAAATTTTACCATTTGCAATCACGGGTCCATCTGACTCAATAGAACCACCAAAGCCTTTTACGCCATTGATAGTGTTTACCGCTTGTTTAGTGTCATATTCCCAAAGAATTTCGCCTTTCGACGCGGAAAAAATCCTAAACATGCCATCTAGACCGCCTGCATAGACTAAATTTGTAGAGCTTGACACTGCGGCGGATATACCAGGGAAGCACATAAATTTCCCCCCCTTGGCACAGACATTTGGCAAATCATTACGCCATACAAACTCCCCAGTCTTCAGATCTAAGGCGTGTAGACCAGGATGAGCAGCACCAACGTTGTAAGGATTATTAGTAGGTAAGTCCGATACACCCACATA
>CAJQKX010000701.1 GCA_905479025.1 uncultured Paraglaciecola sp. | reverse complement strand
GTCACCTATCACTGCACATTTGGTCTTCGAACAGCTGCGAAGAGGCAAAGACATGACCTTAGCAGCATGTTTTCAAATGGAATTATCTTTGACTTGTAAATGTGGTGAGTTTGGTGAGTTTCAAGAAGGCGTTAGGGCGCTGTTGATTGAGAAAGATCATCAACCCAACTGGCGTTTTAAATCTGTTGATCAAGTTCCCCAAGAGGTGATTGTGTATTTTTTTGAAAATGTTTGGATACAAGACGCCCATCCTCTAGCGCATTTAGGCACAGATTAATAAAAAGCAGGTAATAAAAATGCAAAAACAACTACCAAAAATAGCGTTTATTGGTTTGGGCAATATGGGATCTCCTATGGCGCTCAATTTATTAAAAGCGGGTTATGCTGTATGTGTATTTGACCTAGTGCAAGCCGCTATGGACAACCTCGAACAAGCGGGTGCCAACCCTGCAAATTCTGCTTTAGAGGTTATTCAGGATGTTGATGTAGTGATATCCATGCTGCCGGCAGGTAAACATGTTGAGTCACTTTACATTGCTGAAAATGGACTTATTAGCCAGTTAAAATCAGGCACTTTGGTGATTGATTCGAGCACCATTGATGCTTCAACTTCACAATTGGTTGCCACTAAGTTGGCAGAAAAGGGTATCCATTGTATTGATGCACCGGTATCGGGAGGAGTAAGCGGCGCAACGGCGGGAACTCTGACTTTTATTGTGGGTGGGAAAGAGCAAGATTATGCTACTGCCTTACCTATTTTACAGGCTATGGGCAAAAATATCTTCCATGCTGGTGATCACGGGGCTGGGCAAATAGCCAAAATATGCAACAATATGTTGTTGTCAGTTTTGATGTTAGGCACCTGTGAATCGTTACAAATGGCGATTGATAATGGACTAGATCCTAAGGTGATGTCAGATATTATGTTACAAAGCTCTGGCAGAAACTGGACCTTAGAATTGTATAATCCATGTCCTGATGTGATGCCAAATGTGCCTTCATCCAATGATTATCAAGGCGGTTTTATAGTAGATTTGATGAAAAAAGATTTAGGCCTTGCTATGGACACGGGTATTAAAAGCCAATCGACTACACCTATGGGAGCGCTGGCGCAAAGTTTGTATAATATGCATAGTATGCAAGGTAACGGACAACTGGATTTTTCCAGTATTTTTAATTTATATTCTAAGCAAGAGAAGTCGTAATGAATTTACAAGATCAAGTGATTGTTATCACAGGTGCAGCCCAAGGCTTGGGTAAAGCCATGGCTGAAGAATTGGCTAAAAAAGGAGCGCATATTGCCCTGTTAGATTTGCAAGCAGAGGCTGTTGCAGCAGCGGCTGCCGATATTGAAAAGCTTGGAGTCAAAGCCTATGGTTACGTGGTGAATGTCACTGACGAAAAACAAGTAGAAGAAACCTTTGCAAAAGTGGCTGCAGATTTTGGCCAAATCAATGGTTTGATCAACAGTGCGGGCATCATGCGTGATGGTATGTTGCTTAAAGTGAAAGAAGGCAAAGTCGTCGATAAAATGCCGCTACAACAATTCCAATCAGTGTTAGATGTGAATGTCACAGGTACATTTTTGTGTAGTCGCGAAGCGGCTGCACAAATGGTTGAGACCAAAAGCAAAGGTGTCATAGTGAATATCTCCTCTGTCTCTCGCGCTGGAAATGCGGGACAAACCAACTACTCTGCATCTAAAGCGGCAGTGGCGACTATGACAGTAACATGGAGCAAAGAACTCGCCCGTTTTGGTATTCGTACTGGTTGTATTGCGCCTGGCTTAGTCGAAACCGCCATGGCCGCACAAATGCGCCCTGAAATGCGCGAAATGTTTATCAAAAGCATCCCTGCACAACGTTTAGCTGAAGTGGAAGAGCTGGCGCATGCGGCTAAGTTTATTTTTGAGAATGATTATTTTACGGGGCGGACTTTAGAATTAGATGGTGGGACTCGGGTGTAGAAATATCAAAACAATATGAGCTGCGTAGCAACAAATGATGAGGCGTAAAACATCTACTCACCTGTCAGGTAAATCAACTGTTAATGTACTGGTTTATCTGAATCTCCCCAATGAGTAGGGGCCCAAACTTAGTGCAACTGAGAAGGCGGTCATTGGAAATATTGAGTATTAATTATAAATTTTATCATATCGGATGCTAAAAATTAATTATTCGAATCAGCTCACAATATTGTGACTGAACCGATTTTTATTGCTATTAGGTTTGTGCATTATTAGGCTATTGGTTAAGAGCAGCAACAATAAAACTCGGTTGGAAATTCTCTTTGACAAAATCAGTTAATCATCCACTTCATTTTCTTTGGTGTGTACCTCGGTCAAGAAGTACCGCATTCGAAAAAATGATGGTGAATACTGATCAATTTAATGTCATTGGGGAGCCATTTATCGATATTTATAAACAAGGAATGCTCTCATCAAATGATGTTCAAATAACCCAGAGCAATTTCAATCATGTTTTTGAGTCACTCTCTCATAATAGTCTGCAACAGCCGGTTTTTGTCAAAGATATGGCTTACCATGTCACTCCCTTTATTCTAGATCATCAGATATTATCAGCCAAACATACTTTTTTAATAAGACACCCCAATTTATCCATCCCTTCGCTTTACAAAATGCGAGAGAACTTCCATGAAAATGAGACAGGATTTGAGGGGCAAATCACGTTATTTAAAAGAATATCTAAATTAACAGGGAAGAAGCCTTTCATTGTAGATGCTGAACGCCTCATAACGTCCCCAATCAAAACTGTGAGTCGCT
>CAJQKX010000700.1 GCA_905479025.1 uncultured Paraglaciecola sp. | reverse complement strand
AACATCCCAGTGAAGTACAAAAACTGATTGCTGAAGTATTAGATATTAAATTACACAAAGTAGTCGTCGACATGCGACGTATGGGAGGTGGATTTGGTGGTAAAGAAACACAGGCTGCTCAATGGGCTTGCATAGCAGCACTATTTGCTAGTCGTAATAAAGTAGCAGTCAAGCTTCGACTGCCACGCATGATGGATATGATGGCAACAGGTAAGCGTCATCCATTTGAAAATAGATTTAAAGTAGCCACTGACAATCAAGGGCTAATACAAGCAACCCATATAGACATAAACGGTAATTGTGGTCACTCACCCGACTTGTCAGATGCCATAGTAGACCGCGCCATGTTCCATGCTGATAACGGTTATTTTCTGGCAGATTGTTATTTAGAAGGGCATAGGTGTCGAACTAATCAAGTATCTCATACTGCCTATCGTGGCTTTGGTGGCCCGCAAGGCATGATAGTTGCTGAATCCATGATGGATGCGATTGCTCGCAAGTTAGGTAAAGACCCTTTAGCTATTCGTAAACTCAACTTATATGGCAAAGATAGTAGAAACACAACCCAGTATGGCATGAAGGTTGAGCACAATTTATTAGCTGACCTAATTGATAAGTTAGAAGCATCAAGCGATTACCAACTGCGCCGTAAACAAATTACAGAGTTCAATAAAGGCAGCTTAATTATTAAAAAAGGCTTAGCCTTAACACCTGTAAAATTTGGCATCTCATTTACCGCAAAACATCTTAATCAAGCAGGTGCTTTACTGCATATTTATACCGATGGCAGTATGCAAATTAATCATGGCGGCACTGAAATGGGCCAAGGTTTACATACCAAAATTGGTCAAATAGTGGCTAATGAGTTTGGCGTACCCTTGTCCCATGTTGAAATTACTTCAACTCGAACCGATAAAGTCCCAAATACATCGCCTACAGCAGCTTCTAGTGGCACAGATTTAAATGGTAAGGCTGCACAAAACGCTTGTTTGATTATCAAACAACGGCTGGCGGAGTTTTATGCTAAACAGGTCAAAGGCAACCCTAAACTCGTTACCTTTACAGATCAATCGGTGTGTTTAGATGATCATAAAATTGCCTTTACGGAATTAATTCAACAAGCTTATATGGATCGTATCTCGTTATCAGCTTCAGGTTTTTATAAAACACCAAAACTTGAATATGACCGTTCTAAAGGCAATGGCAGACCATTCTTCTACTTTGCCTACGGTGCAAGTTGTTCAGAGGTGTCTGTTGATACATTAACTGGCGAATACAAGGTTAACCGTGTTGATATATTGCATGATGTAGGCAAAAGCCTGAATCCAGCCATTGACATTGGCCAAATTGAAGGGGGCTTTATCCAAGGTATGGGCTGGTTAACCAGCGAAGAATTGTTATGGGACACTAGCGGTAAACTTATCAGTAACAACCCTGCAACCTACAAAATCCCGGCTATTGGTGATACACCAGAAATTTTCAATGTTGACTTATACCCCAGAGCAAACGACGAAGATAGTATCTATCATTCGAAAGCGGTGGGCGAACCGCCCTTTATGCTTGCTAACTCGGTTTGGTGTGCATTAAAAGATGCAATATCCAGTATTACTGATTATCAAATTGAACCGCTGCTGCATCCACCCGCCACGCCTGAAAAGGTCTACAACGCAGTTGAACAAGCACAAGCTTGGATGGAGAACCAAGCATGAGCCTTCCAGAAAATACATGGTTTGACGCACTCTACCAATGCCAACAGCAGGGCAAAAGTTATGTGATAGTCACATTACTTGCCACTGCAGGCTCTACTCCCAGAAATGACGGTACAAAGATGGTAGTGTGTGATGACAGTGTTTTTGACACCATTGGTGGTGGACATCTTGAGTTTGAAGTAATTAAACAAGCTCGGAAATTGCTGTATGAAAATATCACTTGTCAAAAAGTAGAACATTACCCCCTTTCGAGTAAATTAGGTCAGTGTTGCGGTGGTGCGACCAATGTATTGTTTGAAGCACTCACTCAGCATAGCCAACATATTGCTATTTACGGTGCAGGACATGTATCCAGAGCATTAGTACCTATATTAGCGCAATTACCGTTGCAAATTAGCTGGATAGACAACCGCCAAGATATGCTTGAAGAAATCGCTCAACAAAGACAACCAAATAACGTGAAGTTACTGACTAGTGAACACCCCGCAGATACCATTGCCACTTTACCTAACAAGTCTTGGGCGATGATCATGACCCATAGCCATCAATTGGACTTTGACATAGTCGAAGCAGCGCTGCGCCGAAAAGATATGACCTTTGTTGGCATGATAGGTTCAGATACCAAAGCAAGGCGCTTTAGAACTCGACTGTCACACCGTGAGTTTGAACACAAAAATATTCAACGACTTGTTTCTCCTGTTGGTTTATTAGACATTCCAGGCAAACGTCCAATTGAAGTAGCCGTATCAATGGCGGCGCAATTAATCCAACTTTTAGAGCCAGAAAAAACCAGTCAATCTCAACAAAAACAGGCATGGCGAGACAATAAGCAACTTATACAATCTTTGGTAACAGCTGAATGAATCAGAAAAACACATTGTCATTACTCACGTTAAATAGCCTAGAAAGTCAACAAGCTGAAAAATGGTTCAGCCAATGTTGTGCCTCACCTAAATGGTTTAAAGGCATGGAACACGCTAGACCCTACGCTAATATTGAAAGCGTCGTTCAAGCCGCAAAAGACATATGGCAACAATGCCCTACATCAGAATTTTTAACCGCATTTGAAGCCCATCCAATGATAGGCGACGTGAATAGCTTACGTAAAAAGTATGCAGCAACGAAAAATATGGCCAGTAATGAACAACAAGGGGCAAACGATGCAGACGATGAAACGTTACAGAATTTAGCATCAGCCAATCATGAATACCTGAATAAGCATGGCTTTATTTTTATAATTTGTGCCAGCGGCTTGAGTGCCAACATTATGCTGGATGCCCTTATGTTACGTTTAGCAAATGATACCGCGACAGAAATTGCACTTGCCGCAGCAGAACAAATTAAAATCACCTTACTAAGATTAGAGAAGGGATTAGTCAATAAACTAGAAAAAGGAATACAAGCATCATGAGCATTAGCCTTTCCAGCCATGTGTTAGATACCACATTAGGTAAACCCGCTGCCAATATGAAATTAGCCCTAACGACTCTAGATGGGCAGGTCATTGTTACACAAACTGATAGCGATGGCCGTTGTAATCAATGGCAAGATTATAATTTTCAAGCCGGCGAATATTGTTTACGTTTTTTTACCAAAGACTATTTACTGACCCATCACAGCAGTGCATTTTATCCCTTCGTAGATGTGCATTTTGAACTTACCGAAAACGGTGGGCATTATCATGTGCCACTGCTTATTTCACCTTTTGGTTTTAGCAGTTATCGCGGCAGCTAGTCTGGTATTTATTGTTGCAATTAAAGAGAAAGCCTTATTTATGACAACTCAAGCGTATCGCGCTTCGATATTACATTTTCCGAAAAAGAGTTATAGTCCCAAACAGGACTATGTGTACTTTGATGATGGGATTCTGGTTACGCGTAACGGAAAAATTGAATTTATTGGCGAGTATAAAAACCATATAAATCAATATCCTGAAGCAAATATCAATGATTATTCAAACAAGTTAATTTTACCTGGCTTTATTGACAGTCATTTACATTTTCCACAAACAGAAATGCTGGCTAGCTTTGGCCAACAGCTACTTGACTGGCTAAAAGATTACACTTTTCCTGTAGAACGTAAATTTGCTAACTACGAATACGCCAGTCACATTGCCAACATATTTATTAAACAATTACATCGCCATGGTACTACCACGGGTATGGTGTATTCGTCGGTGCATAAACAAGCAGCCGATGCGCTTTTTGAAGAAGCAGCGAGTCACAACATGTTACTCATTGCTGGTAAAGTTTGTATGGACAGACACTGCCCAGATTGGCTACAAGACACGCCACAAAGTGCCCAACTAGACAGCGCCGCACTCATCGAAAAATGGCATAATAATGGGCGGCTCAAATATGCCATCACACCGCGTTTTGCGCCTACCAGTAGTGCTGAACAATTACACGCTTTGGGAGAATTAGCACAGCAATACCCTGATGTATTTATACAAACTCACCTGTCTGAGAATCATAAAGAAATTGCTTGGGTAAAAGGCTTATTCCCTGAGCGTAAAAATTATCTAGATGTTTACGATCATTATGGTTTACTCAGAAAAGGCGCAGTGTTTGGTCACGGTATCCATTTAGAACAAGCTGAATGGCAACGCTTACAAGAAACCCAGGCAAGTATTGCGTTTTGCCCCACTTCAAACCTATTTTTAGGCAGCGGTCTATTCGATTTAGCCAAGGCCGAACAACAAAATGTGCCTGTAATGCTAGCAACCGATGTAGGCGGCGGTACTAGTTTTAGTATGTTAAAAACCATGGGCGAAGCTTATAAAATTTGCCAACTTAAAGGTAATCAGATGGATCCTATGCATGGCTTGTATCTTATGACTCAAGGTGCTGCAGTAGGATTAGGACTAGAAAATGATATTGGTAACCTTAATCCCGGCACAGATGCAGACTTTGTTATCCTTGACCCAGAATTTGACGAACTCAGTGCGTTACGCTTTGAAAATCACCGCACACCTCAAGATATTATTTTTGCACTTAGCATGTTAGCTGATGATAGAGCCATAATAGCCACTTATGTAGCAGGCAAAGTTGTCTACCAAGCCGATAAACAAGTATTAAAAGGGGCACATTAATGTTGCTTGATTGGATTTCATTATTTCTTCGCTGGTTTCACGTTGTCACTGGTGTGGCATGGATAGGCGCATCGTTTTATTTTATATGGCTAGATAATAATTTACGCACTCCACCTGACTGGAAAAAACAAAAAGGTATCAAGGGTGATTTGTGGGCGGTGCATGGCGGCGGCTTTTATGAAGTATCTAAATACGAATATGGCCCAGAAGTCATACCAGAAAAACTTCACTGGTTTAAATGGGAAGCATACACCACATGGATCAGTGGTTTTCTGTTACTCAGTTTAGTGTATTACCACGGTGCTGCGATTTATTTGATTGATAGTAATGTTATGGATTTAACCCCTACCCAAGCAATAAGTAGAGGTTTAGCCCTGATTTTTGGCGGGTTATTTATTTATGAAGCCGCCTGTCGTAGCCCGCTGTCAAAATACCCAAAAGTCTTCGGCATCATGTTTTTAGTGATGCTAGCGGCAGCCAGTTACTTGGCCACTCATTGGTTCAGTGGACGGGGCGCTTTCATTCATGTAGGTGCGTTAATCGGTACCATCATGGCCGGTAATGTATTCTTTAAAATTATGCCTGCTCAAAGATTAATGGTTGACGCAGTGGCCAATAAAACAGAGATTGATCCTAGTTGGGGACTGGGTGCCAAATTACGTTCGGTGCACAACAACTACCTTACCCTACCCTTGTTATTTATTATGATCAGCAACCATTACCCTATGACTTACCAACATCATAATGCTTGGTTGGTATTGATGGCAATTGGATTAGTTTCAGCTTGGATACGTCATTATTTTAACCTAAAACATATTGGTATTTCTCGCCCCTCTATTTTGGTCACAGGCGCGATTGGTATGGTAATTATTGCTGGCTGGGTATCCATGCCTGTTACAGTTAAAGAAGACATGTTAACAACAGAACAAGCACCTGCCATTGAACTCAATGCCCAGCAACAACAAGTATTCGATGTTATACAAACCCACTGTGCCAATTGTCATGCAGCTAAACCAACAGATGAAATTTTTGTGGTTGCACCTGTAGGATTAATGTTCGATACATGGCAGCAAATAGAGCAACGTGCGGCGGTTATTCATAATCGAGCCGTTGTAACTAGAGACATGCCCATGATGAATAAAACGGGGATGACTGAAGCAGATAGGCAAATTATAGGAAACTGGTTTAAGGGTTTATCGTCTGATTAAGAGATCGCCAAAACAATGATTTTTTTGGGATACACATCTCACCGTCAAGTGTTGCAACAGTGATGTGTAGCTTGTTATCCAGTATGACCTGCCCAGCACTGAAATGGTGTGAGTAACATCTGCCTTGTGCAGATGTTA
>CAJQKX010000699.1 GCA_905479025.1 uncultured Paraglaciecola sp. | reverse complement strand
GCCCTTCTTATAATTTTGATCTGGATGAAGTTACCACTGAAAAATCCAATTCAATTTATATTCAGACACACTTTATAGCTGACTTCCAAGATATGACAGCAAACCTTTTCGTCGGCTTGCGTTATGAAGAAACAGAAGTGCACTCTGAGGCTCTGGTTCCTCTTTACGATAGGGTAGAGTGGAGTATCATTGACAACAGGTTTAACCTCTTTTTCCAAAAAGACGCGGACGATAATACTATCACCGGCTTCTCAGAGATTGACGGTAGTTATGACATGCTTCTGCCCAGTGTGGATTTCGATATTGAAGTATTGGAAGATGTCATTTTCAGAGCGTCATACAGTCTTACGATTACACGACCTGTATATAATGATCTTAAAGGTGCCTTAATCATCGATTATTTAGGATCAGATGGTGGAGGCGGTCGCAGGGGTAATCCACAACTCTTACCCATGGAATCATCGAATATCGATTTATCGTTAGAGTGGTATTACGGCGATGCGAGTTATGCCTCGATTGGATACTGGACTAAAGACGTAGAAAATTTCATCAACAGTCGAACCTTTGAAGAACAGCCACTGTTTACCGATCTTAATACACCGTTTGAAGGGAATTTATATAATAAAGCTGTTGAAGCGATTACAGGTGGCGATCCTCAATTCGATTTTGACAATGCAGATGTTAATGCCTATTTTGTAGAAAATTTTGCCGATGAACCCAATGTAGAAATTGTCGGTGAAGGAGAAGACGCAGAAGCGACCATTATAGGTTTAGGGGCTGATCCGGTGGCACTATTTGATGTAACCATCCCGGTTAACGAGAGAAGTACCAAAGTGAAGGGCTGGGAAATGGTGGTCCAGCATACCTTTGATTCAGGTTTTGGTTTTCAAGCGAATTACACGATCGTTGATGGGGACTTGGAATACGACATTAACCTCAATGAAGAGCAGTGGGTGGTGCCGGGCATGAGTGATACCGCCAATCTGGTAGCATTCTATGAAAAAGATGGTTTGCAGGCGCGAATAGCGTATAACTGGCGTGAGAAATATCTACAATCTGCCGCTCAAAGTCCGCGATTTATTGAAGAATATTTCCAATGGGATTTCAACGTTAGTTATGAAATCAACGATAATTTAGCGGTGTTTGTTGAGGGCATTAATTTAACAGAAGAAGACCAACGTATACATGGTCGATCAAGTTATCAGGTGCGACAGTACTCTGTTGGTCACGCCAGGTATAATATTGGTGCAAGATACGTTTTCTGATTAGCCAGTTAGATTTTTAAGCTGCAATGAGATCAAAAAAGCCACTGAATTCAGTGGCTTTTTTTAACACAAATTTTTACACTACAACTACACACTCATAACCATGAGTGGTCGTAAAATTGAATTAATGTAGGTTAAGGAGTCATATGACCAAACATGTATTACTCGATAATGTGACCCATAAAGATTTAAAAATCATTACACAACGAGGGGCAAAATATGGCGATAATATTCCGTCTGTACTTACCTTTCCCTCTGAATTTAAAGATATTCAAACCCATTACCCTATTTGTTTCAGTCAAGACCCGAGCACAGAAAAATTTCATGCTATAGCGTTGATGGGTTTTGAAGATAACGAAAACTTATTCTTAGATGGCGATGTTTGGGACGCCAGTTATATTCCCTTAATGATCCAGCGTCAGCCTTTTTTAGTCGGCTTGCCCCAGAGTCGACAATCTAACGGCGAATCCAGTCAGTTAATGGTGCATCTTGATATGCATAACCCTAGGGTCAGCACGACTCAAGGACAAAGCGTATTTTTGCAACATGGGGGTAATTCAGACTATCTACAAAGTATCAGTTCCATTCTAGAGGCGCTGTATGCCGGACAGGAAGAAAGCCGTGTCTTTTTTGATATCCTGCTCAACTATGAGTTGATGGAGCCTTTTACCCTAGAGATAAAATTAGATGATGGTTCAAATAATAAGTTAACCGGTTTTTATACTATTAACGAAGATAAACTCTCAGCCTTGCCTAGTGAGATACTCAGTAAACTTATGGTAAACGGCTGGTTGGGGTCTATTTATATGGTGATTGCATCTACGGCGAATTTTCGAGCCCTTATAGAACGCAAAAATCGTCAGTGCACTGTTTCGTCAATAGCCAGTGTCTAATCGAATGATCTTAGCTAATGTTCAATCTCTATGTTGACCATAGATAAAAAAATCAAGGAAATCACAGGCTGTTCAGCAAATGATATTCCTGAGCATATTTTAACAGCAACCGAACCTTTGGTGTTAAAGGGCCTAGTGGCCCATTGGCCCATAGTTCAGGCTGGTGCAAAGTCGGTGCGAAATGCCGCCGATTATTTAACTCAGTTTTATCAGAACAAACCGGTCACAGCGGCAGTAGGCGCACCTGAGAATAAAGGACGTATTTTTTACAACGACGACCTGAGCGGATTTAACTATCAGTCTCATAGTACCAACCTCAATAGTCTGTTGGATAAAATATGTCAGCATCAAAATGACACTGCATCTCCGACTATTTATGTGGCGTCAACATTAGTCGACACTTGGTTACCTGGTTTCAGAGCCGCTAACGATATAACCCTCAGCGATCCAAACCCTTTAGTGAGTATTTGGATGGGTAACCGCAGTCGAATTGGCGCTCATTATGACCTGCCAGATAATATGGCGTGTAATGTGGTGGGCCGGCGAAGATTTACTTTATTTCCTCCAGAACAACTCGGTAATTTGTACTCCGGACCATTGGATGTGGCGCCTGGTGGTGTACCCATTAGTTTGGTGGATTTTCATCAACCTGATTATGCGAAATTCCCGAAATTCCGTCAGGCGTTGGCAGCTGCGCAAGTAGCCGAACTTGAGCCTGGAGACGCGATATTCATTCCGAGCATGTGGTGGCATCATGTGGAAAGTCTTGATGCCTTTAATGTGTTGGTTAATTATTGGTGGCGCCAGTCTCCCTCCTACATGAGCACACCCATGAATACGTTATATCATGCGTTACTGACTATTCGAGATTTACCCCCTGATCAAAAACAAGCCTGGCAGGATATTTTCGAGCATTATGTGTTTAATGCCGACGAACATACCAATGCTCATATACCCAAAAATAGCCAAGGTTTTCTGGCTCCCATTGATGAAGATATGGCCAGAAAATTACGCGCATTGTTACTCAATAAATTAAATCGCTAGGGGAATATTTGGTGAATACCAGTCAGGTTAAAAAAGTGGTAATAGCAGGTGGTGGCACAGCTGGTTGGATGGCGGCGGCCGCTTTGAGTAAACTACTGGGCAAAAATCTTGATATCACCTTAGTCGAGTCTGATGAAATTTCAACTATAGGAGTGGGTGAAGCCACCATTCCGCCCTTATTAACCTTTCACAAGTTATTGGGCATAAAAGAGCAAGATTTTATGCTGGCCTCCCAAGCCACTTTTAAGTTAGGTATCGAATTTGAAAACTGGCGTAATGGTCAGGACAAGTACATACATTCCTTTGGTGCCGTTGGACGTGACTGTTGGGCTTGCGGTTTTCAACATTTTTGGCGTAAGGGTCATGACTTAGGCATAAGTGGTGACTATGGTCAGTACTGTCTAGAACTTGAAGCGGCCAAGGCCAATAAATTCGCCCACCTAAAGCAACCTGTTGTGCGATATGCCTATCATATTAATGCCACCTTATATGCCAAGTTTTTACGCCAATTCAGTGAAAAACTCGGGGTTAAGCGTATTGAAGGTAAAATAGAAAAGATAGAAAACAATGATCACAGCGGCATGATTGAATCCCTTGAATTAGCTTCAGGCCAGCAAATACAGGGTGACTTATTTATCGATTGCACCGGATTCCGTGGTTTATTGATCGAACAAAACTTACATGCAGGTTACGAAGACTGGTCCCACTGGTTACCCTGCGACTCTGCTGTGGCTGTGCAAACAAAAGCCAC
>CAJQKX010000698.1 GCA_905479025.1 uncultured Paraglaciecola sp. | reverse complement strand
GAAGTAGTTCTCACGAGTGTATTTGCCACCTTTGGCTTTGCAGTTTTGGTATTCGCCATCAACGGTTTCATTCATTAATTGCAACAGTTTTCCTGACTTATCACGAGCCAGAAGCGCATCCCAATAACTCCCCCAAATGACCTTAACTACTTCCCAGCCTGCGCCACGGAAAGTGCCTTCAAGTTCTTGAATTATTTTGCCATTACCACGAACTGGTCCATCCAGGCGTTGCAAGTTGCAGTTGATCACGAAGGTTAAGTTGTCTAAACCTTCACGTGAAGCCAAACCTATAGCCCCCAGTGATTCTGGCTCATCACACTCTCCGTCACCTAGGTAGCAATACACTCTTTGCTCAGAACAATCTTTGATACCACGGTTAGTCAGGTACTTTAAAAAACGCGCAGTGTAGATAGCTTGTAAGGGGCCTAAGCCCATAGACACAGTAGGAAACTGCCAATAATCTTTCATTAAGTGAGGATGTGGGTAAGAAGGAATGCCTTGACCATCACATTCCTGACGGAAGTTATTTAATTGGGTTTCTGATAAATTGCCTTCAAGGAAAGAACGAGCATAGATACCTGGAGAAATATGACCCTGATAAAAAATAAAGTCGCCACTATTTTTGTCGTTAGGAGCCTTAAAGAAGTGGTTAAAACCGACATCATACAGCATGGCAGATGAAGCAAAGCTACCTATATGGCCACCAAGATCTAAGTCTTTTTTAGAGGCACGCAACACGATCATTAAAGCGTTCCAGCGAATTGCAGCCCGAATACGCGCTTCAATAGTTTGGTCACCGGGCATTGTTGGCTCTTGCACTACCGGGATCGTATTGATATACGCAGTGGTTGCATCATAAGGTAAATGCGCGCCACTACGACGAGCTTTATCAATTAGCGCCTCTAAAATAAAATGCGCGCGTTCTGCGCCTTCTTCTTCAAAAACGGTTTCTAGAGAGTCTAACCACTCTTGCGTTTCTTGTGGATCCACATCCGGATGCATCATATCAGCCATGGTGCTTTCCTTTTTTAAAGTTGTTTATGTAGGAACTTATGATTACTAAATAAAACAAATATAAAACATCTGCTTTGATTAATATTTCAATAAGTTGTTATTCATTTCATCCTTGAATGTGTCTTAACACATCCAATGAAATAGTTAATTTACTTTACTCTAATTCACTTCTATTCGACGCAACGCACGCTGCATACGCATGTCTTGTCGATTAATGTTCAGTAATGTGTCTTCTATGTAAGCTAAGTGTTCATTACTAGCCTTGCGGGCCTGCTCTGGATCACCTGCTAAAATAGCTTTGACTATGTTGCGCCTTTGACGATTTATATTTTGAGGTGCATCAGCATGTTTGGCTAACACCTCTAAATTTCGCTGAATATTGTCTTGCAGCATAGACTGCAGACTGCGCATCACGTGCTGTAAAACCATGTTGTGGGCAGCGTTAGCCATGGTCAGATAAAAGTTAACTAAGGCTCTGGCTTGTTGGCTTTTATCGGTTGAGTCATCTGGAAGTGCGTCTAATGCGTTTTCTAACGCTTGGCAATCTTCTGGTTGGCCTCGTAGCGCTGCATAATAAGCCGCCATGCCTTCTAGCGCATGGCGAAATTCAAGTAAATCAAATTGCATTTCTGGTTTATCAGATAAAAGTAGTAGAAGAGGCTCGGTAATCAGTTCGTTGAGGCGAGGCTTAACAAAAGTCCCCCCGCCTTGTTTGCGTTCCACTAAATTTTTGTTCTCGAGCTTCTGAATCGCTTCTCTTACAGAAGGCCTGGAGACTGCAAATTGTTCTGCGAGAGTGCGTTCTGATAAAAGTTTTTGTCCGGCCAGCAGTCTACCGTCCAATATCATAGATTCTAACTGCTCCATAATATCATCAGATAATTTTCTAGATTGCACTCGGCGCATTTAATTATTCCACGGTTCGTAACAGCGATAAATTTGTTGTTTGGTAAATTGGTAATACCATAAACCCGCAATAGCTTATTAGACAATGGCCTTTGGGTAAATGCTAATTTTACAAACGAGCAATGAAATCGAGCGTGAAATAAATAAAGTCAATAAAAATCAATTGTATAGGATGCAGTTTCTCTGGTCTGACCTTTTAGTTAATCCAACCAGTTAAGGTCAGTAATGCAATAATCACCAGTAAAAACATGACATTTCTTTTAGCCAAACGAACTAAAGTGCAGGGTTCTTCGGTGCAATCATTTTCATCTGGTTCAATCTCTTCGGCTTTTTTTGATACATCTAACAACAGGGTTTTTGCCTGGACTGCTGGGTCGGGTAGATAGCCTAACCAAGTAGGGAAAGCACGAGAAAAGTGCCCAACCAATAAAAATCCCAAAGCTGTTATACGTACAGGTACCCAGTCAACAATGTTGAATAATCGTTTTACTTGATTACCGACTGGGTCATTATCATTTGATAACCTTGAGTCTAATTCTCTGATCAATACGTATAAAACAACCCCTGCAGCACCACAGGCTGCAAACCATAAAATAACTGCAGTATAGTGGCGGTAGTTTTGCCAAACTAGGCTCAATCCAAACGAGACAGTCTCTTTGTTATCACCATTTATTTGATCTTCGTACATACTGCATGCCTGCAAATCTCCTCTGTTTGCGGCTTGTAAAAAACATTTATAGGTAGCGCGGATAGCGGGGCAACCCACACAAATCATCAATATGGCAGTGCTAATGATAAACTCCAATAATCCACCAGCAAATTTTTGCACCACTAAGTAAACAATAATCACAGGTACAAAAATAATCAGAGCTAAGGCCCAAGATTTTGAAGACGAGTTAAACCAACCTTGTGACTGAATACTTTGTAAGTACTTATCCGTGTAAAACCTTGCTTGCCAATATTTGGATTTAGTGGTGACGCGTTCTACCAGTAGTACCAGCAATAAGCTGATTAATGTCATGATTTTATCTCTTGTTATGTCTTAGTTAGCTTTAGCATGTCAATTATATCATTTGTCGATATTGTGGCCAGTCAAAAGCGATACCTGGGTCAGTTTTTCTGCCGGGTGCAATATCATTATGGCCTACAATGCGCCCTAGAGTGATCGCAGGATAATTTTCCATCAATTCTTTGGTTAATTCACTCAGACTTTGATACTGAGGTTGGG
>CAJQKX010000697.1 GCA_905479025.1 uncultured Paraglaciecola sp. | reverse complement strand
TGACTGGTCTTTTCAGAAGATTAACCACAAAGGCTGCTGCGGACTCGATTGGAATATAATTATCAGTTTTAAAATGGAACAACAAAGTTCTGAAAATATCTCTATTAGTTATACCATTGCTCAAAATTGAACAGTATTGCCAAATGGCAGAGGTAAAGAGCGTTTCATGGATTCCGAAGTAAGTAATTTGACTAAGATAGAGGGTGTAACTGCCGTTGTCTTGCGAGAGTTGAGCGCCGAGCATGGAGCTGTATTGCACATGCTACGAAGTGATGCGCCAGATTTCAATAAATTTGGCGAATGCTACTTTTCGGAAATACTCCCTGGCGCTATTAAAGCTTGGAAATTACATCGTGAACAAACTCAAAATATTGCGGTGCCAGTTGGGCGAATTCGTTTAGTGATTTATGATGATCGAATAGGCTCGCGCACTAGAGGTAATTTACAGATACAAGAACTTGGGCGGCCAAACACTTATTTTCGGGTGCAAATACCACCAGGGCTTTGGTATGGTTTTGCGTGTATCGGTAATGTTCCAGCATTGTTAGCCAATTGCGCTGATCTGCCACATGACCCCACTGAAAGTGACCGGAAACATTTTGTCGATTCTAGCATACCGTATGATTGGCATCTTCAGCAAAAATGACACATAGAATCCTAATAACTGGTGGTATGGGTTTTGTAGGTGGACGGGTGGCTCAGTCATTAGTAGCTGCTCGCGCCGACTATGAGCTTACCTTAGGGAGCAGAGCAGCGCATGCAAATCCATCCTGGTTACCCAGCGCGCAGGTTGTGGCGATGGATTGGCATTCTCCACAAAGTTTAACATCGGCTTGTGATGGCATAGATACGCTGGTGCATTTGGCTGGTATGAATGATGCCGATTGTTTGTATAATCCGGTGGCAGCCTTAGAGGTTAATGCAGTTAATACGGCGCGCTTGATGCAAGCGGCCAATGTGGCAGGCGTTAGGCGCGTGATCTATTTTTCAACCGCTCATGTTTATAGCTCAAGTTTGGTTGGCGATATCGATGAATTCACTTTGCCAAAAGGTCACCATCCCTACGCTACTAGTCATCGTGCTGCGGAGGACGCGGTGTTAGCCGCCGCTAATACAAATATGAGCAGTGTTGTACTAAGGCTATCAAACAGTTTCGGTGTTCCTGCGCACTCGGCGGTAAACACATGGATGCTGTTAATGAATGATTTGTGTCGCCAAGCAGTGACTTTACGTAGCATGACTTTACGATCAAGAGGCTTGCAGCGGCGAGATTTCATAACATTACAAGATGTTTCGAGGGTGGTTGCCCACATGACTGACTTACCAAACGACCAGATTGGTGATGGTTTATTTAATGTGGGTAGTGGAAAATCAGAGCGGGTGATTGATATGGTGGAGTTGGTACAATCAAGATGCGCAGAAGTGTTGGGATACAGTCCTGCAATTATTCGCCCAGAACCTGCTGAAGGTGATAAAAGCCTTGACTTGAATTATAGAATTGATAAATTATTGAGTACAGGCTTTAGTTTGTGTGGCAATGCAGTTTTGGAGATTGACGAGACTTTACGCATGTGTGATGACTGTTTTTTGAATGTAAATTAACATGAAAAAAACACCGCGTATATCGATTGTGATTCCCACTTACAACAGAGCTAGCGATCTTGAGCGAGCACTAAAATCACTAAAAGCTCAGACGTTTATCAATTGGGAGGTATTAATTGTTGATAATCAATCCGTTGATAATACAGATGAAGTGGTGAGTGGTTTTAGTGACCCAAGAATGAAATTGTTTAAAATCGACAATGACGGTGTGATTGCGGCTTCACGAAATTTGGGGATACGTGAAGCGTCTGGTGAATACATCGCCTTCTTAGATTCAGACGATTGGTGGAAACCTAAGAAGCTGGAAGAGTCGGTAAAATGTCTTGAAAAAGGCGCCGATATTGTATATCACGAATTATTTTTGGTAACTCAACCTAATCAGCGCTTTTTTTGGCGTAGAGCACGGAGTCGTGATTTAAGGAGTCCAGTATTTAATGACCTTATCGAAAATGGAAATACATTACTCAACTCTAGTGTGGTAGTAAAACGTAGTATCCTAAATGAAATTAATGGTTTTTCAGAAAGTAGGGAATTAATTACTATTGAAGACTATGATGGCTGGCTGCGAGCCGCCAAAATCACTGAAAAGTTTAAAAAAATACACAAACCACTTGGCTACTACTGGCTCGGTGGTGGTAATACTAGTAGCCCTGAGCGAACATTGAGAACTATTTCAGCTTTAGAAGCACGTTACCCTAATATAGCTCTTAGTTCAGGTCAGGGTTCTAATAATTATCTTCATAGTTACATTAAGGGCAGGGCTGAATACAAACTAAAATCATATAATAAAGCCAAAAAACATTTCGAGTTGATTTGCTGGAATCGTACTCCGTTTTTGATTTATGCAAAAACTCTATGGATGCTGCTGTTAATTAATGTATATCGTTAATCAAAGGTGTACGCTAGATGTGAATATATCTTAGGAAACTACTTGATTTATGAAGACAAAATTAATAACCAAGGGAACATCGACCTTGATTGTAAATAGCAGCGAACAATCTGGTTTGTGGTTAGGGGAGAAGACGAATTTATTTTGGTCTTCATTGATAGGATTCTTACTTGTATTGGGCTCTGCGAGAGGTGCTCTGGTCATACACTTTAATCTCCCCCCTATCCCTGTTTATAGGGTATGCGCTTTATTGTTAATCATATTGGCTACTTATGGATACATGATAAAGGGTAGGTATAAGAGCCAAGACTTGATCATTTTAAGAAATTTCATGAAGCTAAATATATTTTTGGGATTAGTAAGCGTTGTTGTCGATTATATATTAGGTATGTCGCCTTCAATTGCACTTTTGTACCTATTTCTAGCACCATATATCGTTTTTTTATTCTTGCGTGTCCCTACAAATTACTTGAATATTGCAATTGTCATAATCACATTGGCTATAAGTT
>CAJQKX010000696.1 GCA_905479025.1 uncultured Paraglaciecola sp. | reverse complement strand
TCATATACTTCCGTTCTTTGAAATAGGGTATCGTCCTTTTCTGGTATTATACCATGAAAATCAGAGGCATATGAACCCTTCTCAAAAGCATTTTGGTAGAGATGAAACACCAATTGAGATAGCGTATCAGAACTATTATTGGTGTATTCCAAATGCATCAAGGCTGAAATCAAATCCTTTTCGTCATCTAGCTTCGCCTTGATATTATAGTATACATCTTGCTGCCAGTAGGCTGAATGCGGCTTCCTATTTTTCCAGTAATTAGGATTATCGTCTGATGCGTATGTATTCGGAAGTTGAATTGGGTTGTACTGAGCAATAGTGTTTAAAACTACTACTATCATGAAAAGTGTAAAGGATAACAACCTCATTACTTAATGATTTTTAAGCTTAAATCAAGTGATTTCACAGAATGGGTTAACGCGCCAACTGAAACATAGTCAACACCAGCTTCAGCATAGCCCTTGATTGTATCTATGGTGATTCCACCAGAGGACTCCACCTCAAATTCACCATTAATCAATTCAACTGCACGCCTAGTGTCTTCAACTGTAAAATTGTCTAGCATTAGACGATCCAACCCACCATGCCCCATAGCTTCTTTGAGTTCGTCAAAGCCTCGCACTTCAACCTCAATCCGCAAATCAATATTTTTAAAAGTCAAATAGTCATGAACACGATTGAGCGCATTCGTTATTGAGCCTGCAGCATCTGCATGGTTATCCTTGATCATAATCATGTCATACAAACCAAAACGGTGATTAACCCCACCTCCAATCTTTACAGCCTCTTTTTCAAACCAACGCATTCCTGGCGTGGTTTTTCTTGTATCCAAGACTTTTGACTTTGTATGTGCGATGAGCTGAACATATTCATGGGTTACAGTCGAAATCCCAGACATGCGCTGCATCAGATTAAGCACCAGCCTTTCTACAGTGACGATACTTCTTTCTTTTCCGTGAATTTTAAAGGCAATTTGTCCTTTAGTGACTAATTCACCATCATGAAGTATCTCTTCTAACTCCAGTGTTTCATCATATAATTGAAAAACCTGCTTTGCGACCTCCACGCCAGCAAGCACTCCATTTTCTTTTACTATCAGTTCAGCTGAACCAATGCTCGTTTCTGGAATACAAGAAAGTGTAGTGTGATCACCATCACGAATATCTTCTTCTAATGCTCTTTCAACAAAATCCCCTAAAGAAAATGGAGCGTAACTAGTCTTTTTCAATCTCTATACTTTGAATTAAATACTCATCAACTGATTTGTGTAAATATGCCGTGATTCTAAACGAACCATTGCTTGTAATAAGCTGAGAAATAAAATAGTGAACATCACTTTTTGACTCCCCTTTATGCACAATCTCAAAATTGCGAGGCTCGTGATCAAGAAAAAACGACCGCATTTTATTCTCAGCGTCACTGCGCCCTATAGAAGATGTTTTGCCATCAACAGAATACTCAACAGTTGAATCGAAAGATTTTGACAAAGTAGATGCGTTACCTTCGGAGAATGCATTATCAATAGAAGTATAATCTTGTGCTGACAGTGAAACAGTCATAGAAACAATAAAAGCAAGTGTCGCTAATTTCTTCATAATGCAAATTTTATTAATGAGGTCTTTCAAAGATATCGAACTATGACGATTCGTGTTATTTCAGTGGGAAAAACAAACATTAAGTATGTAAAAGATGGGCTAGATGATTATATATCAAGACTCAAACATTACACTAAACTCTCTTGGCAAGAATTACCTGACATAAAAAAGATTGACCGGACCAATCGAGTTTTATTAACTGAAAAAGAAGGAGAGGCATTTCTCTCTGTGATTAACTCGAGAGAAACAGTAATTCTTTTAGATGATGGAGGCAAGGCAATGGATTCTATTCAGTTTTCAGAATGGATCAATCAGCATCAGATATATGACCAATCTAATCTAGTATTGGTAATTGGCGGTGCATATGGCTTTTCTAAAAGTCTTGTCGCGCGGTCAAAAGGAAAGGTCTCATTATCTAAAATGACATTTAACCATCAAATGGTACGACTAATACTAGCGGAACAAATCTACCGCGCCTTCACAATAATTAAAGGGGAACCTTATCACCACTCTTAGCCTTATTGAGAAACTTCTGCCACTTCCACGCAGAAGACATGGCATCTTCAATTCCGAACTGCAGCTCCCAATTTAAAAGAGAAGTGGCCTTTGAATTATCAGCATAGATCATTTCAACATCCCCCTCTCGCCTCGGCCCCAATTGATAATCAAGTTTTAAACTTGAAACTTTCTCAAAGGCATGCAAAACTTCTAATACCGTCACGCCATTTCCTGAGCCTAGATTAAAAACATCATAGTTTGAGGCTGCTTTCTTCGTATTTAAATATTCAAGGGCCAGCACGTGAGCATGAGCAATATCGCTTACGTGAATATAATCTCTGATAGCCGTTCCATCTCGGGTTTCATAATCGGTTCCATGCACCACCAAATCATCAACCCAACCACTAGCAAACTGAGTAACCACGGGAACTAGATTATTCGGTCGCCCTTTCGGTAATTCACCATTCATTCCTGAAATATGTGCGCCTACTGGATTAAAATACCTCAATGAAAGTGCCTGAAAGTCTAACTTCGTTTTGGCCAAATCAGATAGTATTTTTTCACCAACTAGCTTAGTATATCCGTAAGGAGATTCTGGCGTTTGAGTTGGCGTCAATTCAGTTACCGGTTGTTGTTCAGCATTACCATATACGGTGCATGAAGATGAGAAAATAAAGGAATCAACATCGAACTTCTGAGCGCACTTAAGAAGGTTTATCAAACCATTTAAATTGTTTTGATAATACATTACAGGCTTTGTCACAGACTCGCCAACGGCCTTTAAGGCCGCGAAGTGAATGATACCATCAATATGTCCTTCTTTTAAGAAAAACTCATTTTTTAGTGTACTGTATGACGTTAAGTCAATGTTATAATTCCTTACTTGTTTACCCGTAATTGCTTTGATTCGCTCAAAGGTTTCAGGGTCAGAATTCAAGAAATTATCAATTGAAACCACCTCGTGATCCGTATTGTCTAAAATATCTTTGATGGTGTGTGAGCCGATGTATCCTGCCCCACCTGTTACCAGAATCTTCATTAAGTAAGTTAGTTAGCCAACAAATGTACTTTCTATTCAAGTCTTTTATGATTTCTTCGTAGCAAATATTGATCAAAACTGATGGCAACTAAATACTTTGAATTGTGGGAAGGGCTGTTACTGCCTATTTATCTCCTTGTAATTCTGGGTATTGGTTATGCAACTGC
>CAJQKX010000695.1 GCA_905479025.1 uncultured Paraglaciecola sp. | reverse complement strand
ATTTACCAACCTTTCATTGAACGAAGAAAAATTCGAGAATTTTTGGCGCACACTCATATTTCGGCTAAGAATCGCTATATTTATTTTGGAGTGTCTAAGGCCGCGAACAGCACGATCAAGTTCTTTCTGCAACAATTAGAGTACTTAGGGACGCCTTATAAAGTAAAAAATGTTCACAATAAACATTTATCACCGCTGTTGTCACCTTATCAGCTGGGTGAGGCGGATTTAAAGTCCGCACTGTACGGAGATGAGTTTACCCGTTTTACGATGGTGAGAAACCCTTACCTAAGGCTGTTGTCTTGCTTTTTAGATAGAGTGCAGGACGAAAAGTCAGGTAGTTATAATGTTCTAAGTAAAGGTTTAGGCTTGGATCCGAAAAAAATGACTTTTAGTGACTTTATTGAGGTTGTTGGTAACCAAGACTACAAAGATATGGATTGTCATTGGCGGCCTCAAGTCTATGAAATTTATTTTGATTTGTTGTCTTTCACGAAGATCCTAAAATTTGAAGGTTTACCTAATAATTTGGCTGAGTTGAAAGTTTTGACGGGGTCAGCCGTGGACGGTATTTTTGAATCGAATCATAATAAGTCGCCGTCTGTCACTGGGTCAGCAGATAAGTTTAATGAGTATTACGATCAGAAATCCATTGCGCGGGTGCAACAAATATATGCAGATGATTTTGAGAAGTTAGGTTATAGCTTTATATTTGGACAGTGAAGTAAACGAACTGAGTAGTCTGAGGTTAAAAAATGATAATTGATCAAAAAAATAAATTTATTTTTGTGAAGACAAAAAAAACGGCGTCAACAAGCTTAGAGATTGCACTATCTGCAATTTGTGGCGAAGGCGCTGTGATAACTGCGATAAAAGAGGAAGACGAAGCCATTCGCTCCCGACTGGGTTTGCCTGGAGCCAGAAATTTCCGCTCCGAGGAGAGCGAGTTTTTACCGACGTCGGCCGATGCGCCGCGCTTTGCTCAGCGAGGATTCTATAATCACATGAGCGCATGGGATATTAAAAGGATTCTAAAAGGGCGGTTTGAAGAGTTTCTTAAGGTGTCTATTGTTAGAAATCCATGGGATAGAATGGTCAGCCATTACTATTGGGGTATTCGGGGTAGGGGCAGCAACGCACCATCGTTTAAAAATTATCTGCGAAGAATGCCGGAAAACATCAATTGTAATGAGCGCGTTTTATTCAATCCAAATAGTGATCAGCTGATGGTAGATTACGTCATCAGGTACGAACGTTTGGAGGAAGACCTTATAAAATTGCAGGATGTCTTGCAGGTAAATGTAGACTTCTACCGCTTGATGGGCGAGGCTTCTTCAAAGGTGGGTGTTCGACCTGAACAAGGTGGCCGCTACGATTTATTTTGCGATTATACCAGTGGGTTAGTGGAGTCTCTCTGCGAGAGGGAGATAGCAACTTTTGACTATCAGCGGCCGTTCTGAATTGATAGTTATCAGCCAATTTTTATTGAGTGAAAACTTCGGTCTGAGGTTATCTACAGCAGGCAGGCGATTCTGGAGGATCCAAGGCATTTAGCGATGCGAGAAGAGACTTGGTTCGACGCAGCGGATTGCTAGGAGCGAATAAAATTTTCTTTCCTAGGTAATTTCGGTGAGTGGCATAACTTAGTTGCCAGTTTATGCTACTGCGGTAAAACGGCGCGCTTTCGGCCTCTCTCGCTAGGCTGACCGATGCGGCAGTGAAACTGTTCGTCAGGAAAGGTGGCGTATAGTCATTACAAAAAGCGGCTCCTAAAGGAGCCGCTTAATTAGAGCTGTGAATTTTAGCTAAGGTTTTTTTGGGTACTGAAAGTTTTAGTTGGTTACAACATGACTGCTGATCAAAGCGCCAGTTTCAAGGTTGTAGTACTTGTAACGATATGTGCTTCGCTCAGAGGTTTCACTTTCATCAGCAAGTCGGTACTCAAGGCCTGTGGCAGGTAGGTAGTCGCCCACACCGCTTAAAAATGGATCGATCAGCCAGTTGCCTCCTGTCACAGTCCCTTTCTTCCATAAGCGGCTGCCATTAGTAGCATTGTGTGCTTGTATGGTAATGCCGCTAATGCTTTGAAAATACTCGGTCGTGCCGTTTGAGCTATCATATTCTGAGCCCTCTAGTTCGAGAGCGAGGGTTGATGCAATAACAAACAGACCATTCTCTGGGTAGGTGGCCACGTTTATTGCAAATGAGTCACACATTATGTCTGCAAGCCTATTAAGGTTGTCGCTTGGGTACAAAACGTCATATCCACGGTCGTCATCAATGAGGTTTATGACATAAATTTGGTCCCACCCTGCGTATGCCTCACTAAACGGATTGGGTATTTTAGATGTTAGTGCTCGAACATTAAAATCGTACAGCTTTGAAGAGCCGTCCGCAGTTTTTACCTTAAATGACAATCGGCTAGAAAACTGTAATCGGCCATCGCCAAGCGTGGTTAGTGTGCAATCGTCTGAATCTGAAAACGTTTCAATGCCCGAATTGGGTGAAAAATCTAGGTTATTGACTCTTTCTGGAGAGACTTCTGAGTGTATTGAAACATTGCCTGCGAAAGAGTGGCTGGCTAACGAAGTCACAGCAAACAGCGTGATGGTGAATATAAAGCTCTTCAATTTTTTTCTCCTCTTGGAATGGTTGGTCTTTTGGTGTCGTGTGTCAGGTGGACCCTCTTTGACGCGCCTTATTTTACAGAACGCACAGGGATAGACAAGCATAATTCTGGTTGTAAAGTGGGCTTGGGACCGTCTAATGTGCTGCAATTTGCGCGGATGAGGCAGCGTCAGCTGCTTTTGGTTAGGCTGCAAAGGGTGTTGAGGGGTGCTGCGATCTTCATACAAACGAAACGCACACGGTGGCAGTGTTTGCCTTTCTC
>CAJQKX010000694.1 GCA_905479025.1 uncultured Paraglaciecola sp. | reverse complement strand
CTTTTTGTTTTGCACGTTCCATTGCATCACCATCTGCAACCATGGGCGACCAAAAGTGCCTTGACCAAATACGTCAGCGCCATCCCAGCAGAAGTTATGCCAGTAACACGCACCAAAACGTAAGTGTTCAGCCATCGTTTTACCAAGCACTACTTCATTTGCATTGTAGTGGTGAAAAGCTAAAGGGTTGTCTGAATTCGTGCCTTCAAATTTAATCCTGGGTATTGAATCAAAATAAGTAGTCATAAGATTTCCTTGTTAAAAAGTGTACGTAATTGAGAATAAGTTTGTTTGTAAACCGTTCGTCGTTGCTCAAAAATTGATTGGATTGAATTGTTTGGAGTGTGGACTTGCACTGCTTCTGGTTGCGGACAAATCTGCTCAATAGATAAGCCTGGCTGCATCGCCAAATGGGCGAGGCGCGCAGCTCCTAGAGCAGGGCCGACTTCCCCCCCTTTCCTAAAGGTGATATTGGTATTCAACACATCTGCCATAAGCTGTCGCCAATAGGCACTTTGTGCGCCGCCGCCAATAACGGTTATCTCTGTTGCTTTAGTACCTGATTGATGTAGCGCATCTACACCGTCTGCAAAAGCAAAACACACGCCTTCGAGCACTGCATGCAACATATCGAGCTTGTTTGTGTCGTGGGTTAATCCAATAAAGGCACCTTGGGCAAGAGGATCGTTGTGGGGGGTGCGCTCGCCACTCAAATATGGCAAAAAGTATGGCGTGTTCTTCTGATTGACTGGGGTGTTTTCAAGCTGCTTGAGTAATGCTCCAATATCTTCACCTACCACTTGTTTAGCAAACCAGTCTAAACAGCTTGCAGCACTTAACATCACCGACATTAAGTGCCAGCGATTAGGTAAGGCATGGCAAAAACTGTGTACTGCTAGTTCGGCATGTTGGCTAAAATGGTCAGCAACCACAAAATACACACCTGATGTACCTAGGGAAATCATACCTTGTCCAGGTTTGACTAGGCCTACACCTATCGCACCTGCAGCATTGTCTCCCGCTCCCGCCACCACTGGCACTTCTAGCAATCCCCAACGACTGGCTAAGTCAGACTGTAAAGTGCCAGTTATTTGATTGCCTTCAAAAAGCTTCGGCATGTGCGCCAAGGTAAGGCCACATGCCTCAAGCAAATTTGTATCCCATTCGCGCTTTTGTGTATTTAACCAAAGCGTGCCTGCCGCATCTGACATATCGCCAGCGAAGTCACCCGTTAATAACCATCTTAGGTAATCTTTGGGTAGCAGTACTTTGTCTATGCGTGCGAAATTGTCGGCTTCATGATGTTTCACCCACAATAATTTAGGAGCAGTAAATCCTGGCATCATAATATTGCCGGTAGTTTGGCGACTATCTGATACAGCTCGTTCAAGTTCTTCACATTCTTTGGCACTGCGACCATCGTTCCAGAGTATGGCTGGGCGAATAATCTCTCCAGCTTTGTCGAGTAATGTGGCACCGTGCATTTGCCCCGATAATCCTATCGCCTTGACTTGAGAAAGATACTGACGACTAGATAAAGCGTCCATCACCTTACAAAAGGCTAACCACCAGTCAGTGGGGTTTTGTTCAGACCATAATGGTTGCGGTCGAGACACAGCCAATTCTGCCGATTCTGAATCAACGATCTGTCCTTCAGGATTAGTAATAATGACCTTAATCCCAGACGTGCCTAAATCAACACCTAAATACATCTCACTATCCACGTTATTTTTGTTTAAAGCATAGTGACCCAGAGTTCAAAAATGCTCAATTACGAAATTACGAAATTACGAAATTACGAAATTACGAAATTACGAAATTACATAATTAAATTCTGTAATTTGTTATTTTATTAGTAAGGTGTTTTTGATTATTCTACTGTCGACTTATTAGTCAGGCACAAGAGGCATCAAGTAGTGAACCACCGATCCCTACTATGTTAAGACGTGTGCGGTACCAAGTCCAAGCTTCACATATATATCAACGATCAACGTAATCTCATGTAATACGTGGCCTTTAGGCGTTATCGTCAAATCTGAACATGAGACAGTTGAGGGTTAAATGAACGCATACTGTTAAATTTGGACACACATTTTTAACGTTTCCTAAATGAGCCCTATGTTCGGTGTTGACAAGTTTATGAGCTACTTATCAACCAAACTGATATAAAATGAGTTACGGGAAATAAGATGATCTAAATCGTAAGCTCAGGCTCAACTATTTCTATCATGTCATGGGGTGGTTAATAATCTATTTTGGCTTGGTCGCCATTCCATTAAAGCGAGTAATTATAGAGTTCTCTGAGACAGAGTGTTCGTTGAGTGGGGCAGTGCGAGTTGTGTCCAAAATTTGGCATAGGTAGTTAAATTGCCAATCTATTCATCCGAACTCGGTAACTTGACAGCCCCCCCCGCACTTTCAATAGCGCTTACTGTGAACTGCTAAATCATGACAAGGATATTTATACTTGGAAAGTACGTCGGTTTATTAAGCGCTTACGAATGTATGTGCCATATTGATTCTTAGGTACAACTGATTACCTGCATTTATATCAGCTATCTAAAATTTTTATCGTTTTATGATGGCGCTAATAAACCCACACACGCTAAATTTGCAGCCTCAACGATTGGCTTAATATAAGAGCATAAAAATTTAAAGTGCCAGTTGAATCATTATCACTAAGAAAAAAATAATACTCAGTCCTTGCCAGAACATAACAGGATCACGTTCAATCAACGGGCGACGATTTCGCGACAAATAGGCTTTATTAGGGTGGTGTAAATCATAAATAAATTCAGATAATTCCCCATGACGCTTTAAAGGGTCAATGTGTAATGCTCGTCGAAGAGCATCATCTATCCAAATAGGAAATTCGCTATCGTCGTTTATTAGGCTCCTATAGCTTAAACGACGCTGTGCTGACATATTTTTGGCTTGCGCTATTTCAACACCATAAGGGAAGCGACCGGATAACATCTGATATGTGATCACCGCTAATGAATATATATCAGAGCGTTCACTGCCAACGTGTCCCAAAAAATATTCTGGGGCTGAATATCGCATTGTGCCTCGCAAGGTATCTGCGCTAATAGCAGACGTAACCCCAGCAATATAGGTTGATCCAAAATCGATAATTTTGACCGTATTGCTTCGGTCTATCATGATGTTATTGGGACGTAGGTCTTGATGGATCATTTCTTGTCGATGAAAGGTCTGTAAGCCTTTCGCTATCTGTCCAATAATAGCTCGCACTTGATTTAGGTTTGGCTTTGGATTGTCGATCATCCATTGATTCAGTGAGACCCCTTCGATAAATTCGCTCACCAAATATAAAAAATTTCGTTTGCGCGTTAATCCTATCGCTTTCGCAACATGAGGATTATTGAGTCGTTTCGCGATCCATTCTTCCAGCATGAAAATTTCGAGATATTGACTATCATTGCGTAATTCAGTAGAAGGCGTTTTAATCACGACAGTTTCTTGACTGGTTAGATCACGGGCTAGAAACACATGACTGCGGCTACTAATGTAAATTTCACGCACAATTTCATATCCATCAAACTGCATTCTTGGATGTAATCTTGGTGGTAAAGGCAGTTGAGTCACGTGCTGTTGGACTTCGTCTAATTGGTAATCAGGTACATGTTCAATACGCACTATTTGTATACTTAAGTTATCATCACTACCCTCAAGCAATGCTTGGTCGACTATTTGCTTCGCAGCAATATCTAAAGTTTCTGAATGGGCGATATGGTGAATGATCTGCTTATTGTTTAGAAACTCATACACCCCATCAGTGGTCAAAATAAAAATATCACCTTTTTCGATAGCTTGACTGTGATAATCAATTTCTAGTTGTTGCTCAATACCCAAAGCACGGGTTAAATAACTGACTTGTGAGGAGACTACGCGGCGGTGATCTGTGGTTAATTGTTGGAGTTGTCCACCTGATAATAGATAAATACGGGTGTCACCAGAGTGAAATACATGGGCCGTATTAGACTTCAGTACGAGTGCGCTAAAAGTGGTAATAAAGCCTTTATCTTTTTCAAATCGATAAGGGCTATTCTGAGTCTGAGCATAGAGCCAATAGTTAATGGATTTTATGACTTTTTGCACCGATGTTTTAACTGACCAAGAGTCAGAAGTGCAGTAGTAATCGTCTAAAAAACTTGAAATCGCCGTTTGGCTGGCTATTTGACTTACCTGGCTTGAGCTAATCCCATCAGCCATCGCAACCACAATACCCTTGGTACTAAGCTGTGGCTCTGTCGGAATTACCTTGCCGATGGCGTCCTGATTAATCGCTTTAACGCCTTTGGTACTTGCTTGCCCGATAACTACATTTAATGGACGGCTCATTGATGTTCCTCATTAACCGTTTCTAATAAAAAAGGCTCCAAATATATGATATTTGGAGCCCAGCACCTACCCATAACTATTTATTTGGATAGCTTGCGTTCTGGCGATGTTTTCACATGTGTATAATACAAGGGTAAACCAACCAGGCATAAACCACCCGCAAGATTCCCTAAAACAGTTGGGATTTCATTCCACACTAAGTAGTCATATACGGTGAAATCACCCCCCATTATCATGGAAAAAGGGAAAAGAAACATGTTAACAATTGAATGTTCAAAACCCATGAAGAAAAACAACATGACTGGCATCCACATGGCTGCCATTTTACTGCCTGCAGACGTTGATATCATTGCACCAACCACGCCCATAGAGACCATCCAGTTACATAACATGCCGCGAATAAAAATAGTAAACCAGCCACCTATACCATTTTCTTGATAGCCTAACGTGCGTGATTCACCAATAGCGCTAACCTTGGCAGCGATTGCGCCACCGTCGACAGAATAACCATAGGTTAAAACAAAAGACATAAAAAAAGCGGTGGTCATAGCACCGGCAAAATTGCCAACAAACACTAAGCCCCAATTTCGCATCATGCTACTAAAAGTCACACCGGGTCGCTTATTCAACAGGGCGAGGGGCACTAAAGTAAACACTCCGGTTAACAAGTCAAACTTCATCAAATACAACATGATAAAACCAACAGGGAAAAGCAGCGCTCCTACTAAGGGGCTCCCTGTTTTAACCCCTACAGTAATCGCAAAAACGGCCGCTAATCCTAAAATAGCCCCCGCCATAAACGCCCTTATCAAAGTGTCTTTAGTCGACATAAACACTTTAGATTCACCTGCGTCAACCATCTTAGTGACAAACTCACTGGGTTCAATATAAGCCATTGTTGTTCCTCTTTTATATTATTTTAAATTTTATTCTTGTATCAAAAAACTAATAAGGCACCAGAAGCCATCAATTATTGATTAATTACAAAATACAGATTTTAATCTACTCGATCACCAAGATTTATAAGGTAAAAATTTACCATTTAACGTTAAGATAACTCGGTCACCTTTTGGATCAACTTCCTTTTGAACATCCATAGTGAAATCAATAGCGCTCATAATGCCGTCACCAAATTTCTCCTGAATAACCTCCTTAAGCGTATCGCCGTATACCCCCACTACTTCGTATAAACGATAAATAAGAGGGTCTTGTGGAACGGCTTTATCCCATTCTTTTAGCGGGTATTCCGTCAGAACTGACATTGCCTCTGCAGGTAAACCTAAAAACGTTACCAGTTTCTCAGCTATCTCCGCTGGGCAACTATTCATACCTAAACAAGCGGAAGTGGTCCAAATAGTTGACATGCCAACTGCTTGTGCAATTTCTTCCCATGTTAATTTTCTTTCATTTTTTATGGTGAAAATGAGTTCGGTTACATCGATTTTTTTCATAATTCATTCCTCAAATAATCATTCTGGACAGCAATAGTGCAAAATATGATGACGCCATAATCTTTAATTGTGCAGACTTAGAATCGTTCAAGTTTTGTAATAATTAACTAGTACTCTTTTATTCCGCGTTAATTTATTGCTTTGGGTCTCGTTCAATTGCTAATAGCAAACCCCATAAGCAATATACTTATTGCGATAACTGTGCCAGAAGTTAATTTTAAATAAGTCACTGAATTTAATGAATTAAATATTAATTAAAAGAAAATGCTTCACCACGAATTATCGTTAATAACGAAAGTTCATTGTTTTTTCAACGATATTACGTTGTTTTTCCTAAAAATTAATTCGTTGAATCAGCACTTCTTTATTAAAATTATATTTCACCCTAGGTATAGAGACCTTTGTTGTCTTCAACGGATAATCACTGCAGACAAAACTTTGATAAATGATTTACCTTGACCGTTGGATTCGATAAACATTATTGTAAGTCACAGAGACACAATTCACTGTGCTCACCTCATTCTGTTTACATATTTTGAAACTTCACATATGACAGAGAATGTGACTAAAACAAATCTTGATGGATTGTTTTATGTTTGAAATAAGGACTTCTTAATATTATATTTTTTTATTCTGGAAGCTAGTGTAGTAGGTTTTAAGCCCAAGATAGCAGCGGCACCATCTTCCCCATAAATTTTACCGTTGGCTTGTTTTAGCGCCATTTCAATACTTGAAACGCTTAACTTTATTTTTTGAGTCTCGTTTAAAATATCAACGGGTTGAACCTGGCTGACTGCTCTGGGAAAAGTAGTTGAAGACAAAAAGTCGAAATATAGCTTATTATCACTGGACAAAATAACCTGGCGCTCAATAATATTTTCTAGCTCTCTGATATTACCTGGCCAATGATAGGCTTTTAAATTTTCTAGTTGGGCAAGTGATACTTTGGGATGTACTTTATTGGCACGTTTGCAAATTTTATCAATAAAATGTTTGGTTAACATAGGTAGGTCTTCCAGTCGCTTTCTTAGAGGAGGTGATTCAACTGGAAATACATTGAGTCGGAAATACAAGTCTTCACGAAACGCACCTTTTTCCACCAATGATTTGAGATCTTGATTGGTTGCGGCGATAACTCGCACATCCACACTGCATGTTTTTGAGTCGCCTACACGCTCAAATTGCTGTTCTTGTAATACTCGCAACAGTTTACTCTGCAGTTGCAATGGTATTTCACCTACCTCATCTAAAAATATTGTGGCACCATCAGCTAACTCAAAGCGCCCGGCACGATCTGAAACAGCACCAGAGAACGCACCTCTTACATGGCCAAAAAACTCACTTTCGAATAGTTCTACGGGGATCGCCGCACAGTTTACACGGATTAGTGGGCGGGCTTTGCGAGCACTGATTTCGTGTATTGCTCTGGCGATCAATTCTTTACCCGTGCCAGATTCACCGATGATAAGAACGTTTGCGTCGGTTGGAGCAACGAGTTCGATTTGACGCACCATGTGCTGAACAGCTTGACTTTGTCCAATAATTTGATGGTGGTTGAAATCCGCATTGATCTCTTCTTGCAGGTAGGCGTTTTCTAACTCCAGGCGATGTTTTAAAGTATCAATTTCATTAATTGCATTGAGTAGTTTCTTTTCGGTTTTCTTACGTTCAGTAATATCACGGAAAATGACCACTGCGCCGACAAGATTGCCGTTATCGGTAACCGGAGTGCTAGTGTACTCAACCGGAATTGCTATACCTGATTTACTCCAAAATACCTCATCATCTATGCTGTGCACCGATCCGTCATGAAATGCAGCATAGATGGGGCAGTCACTTGGATGATAGTGGCTACCATCTTCATGAGTATGGTGGATCATGTCGTGAATGTCTCGCCCTACAAGTTCGCTTTTGCTCCAGCCTAGCATTTTCTCTGCCGCAGGGTTAACAAAGGTACTGCAGCCGCTTGCGTCTACCCCATAAATACCGTCGCCGACGGCTGATAATAGTAACTGATTTTGCCGCTCAATTTCTTCGAATACCGTTTCTACCCGGCTCCAATGCAAAAAACCAGCGTGGTGATGTCGATCGGCCGACGCTTTATGGCGCAGCCTGAATAAGTCTATGCCGTCGCTGCAACTAAATATCAGGAAGGTGTTACCGTTTTGCTCGATTGTCGACACAGTGGTTTCAAGAGGGGCCGAGCCCCCCGGTGCAGAAAAGACCAAATCTTCGCTCCATGCCCACTGATGGTGCAATGCATCGCTACTTAGGGTGTACAACTCTGACAAACATTCTGCAAAGAGGCTGGTAACCGTAATTGTATTTTCTTTCAGATCCCCCAGTAAGAAAAGCTGCCGAGCCTTAATATTTGCAGCCAGTACTCTGTTTTCTAATGGGTCGACAAGCAGTTGTGCCTGAGGGGCGTGTTCAAAAGCATCGTGTTGCAACATAGCTCTGCCTATTTTCAAACCTATTTTTGTTGAAGAGCATTATTCAATTAACAAGCCAACAACGAGTTTTCGTCTTATTTTGCGCGAACTTTCGTTGCACAACGAAAGTTCGCGTCTTGATTGCACTCCGTGAAATAATTTAAAGTTGTTTAAAAACATATAGTTAATTTTTTTATTCGAAGTGGCACAGCTTTCGCTATAAGAATAATGAGATACAGGGTAAATATTTTTGTTAGCCATTATTGCTTTCATTTTAAGTTCACTTGGAGTTTGTTATTAGCGAGTGCACTTTATTTAACTATTGGTGCACTACATTCGAGCAAGCAAAAAAATGGTAAGTAGAAGCTTAGGCAAACCTAGTAAAAATAAACTCAGTATTTTTTATATCGATTACTCGCATTACGCCAACATAATAGGCAGTTGCGGTGATCAAGATCTTATTAAGGGAATGACATCATGCATAACAAACCCCCTTTTCCTCCTTTTACCTTGGAAACAGCTTTGCTCAAGGTACAAGCGGCAGAAGATGCCTGGAATAGTAAAGATCCAGAACGTGTGTCACTGGCCTATACACAGGATTGTATATGGCGTAATCGTGATGAAATGTTTAGTGGCACAAAATCAATAAAGGCATTTTTGGTGAGGAAGTGGCAACAAGAAAATGGTTATTACTTAAAGAAAACATTGTGGTGTTTTGCGGATAACCGTATCGCTGTATGTTTTGAGTACGAGTGGCATGATTTATTTGGTCAATGGTATCGGTCTTATGGCAACGAGAACTGGGAGTTTGCACAGAATGGCTTAATGAAAAGCCGACAGGCCAGCATTAATGACGTTCCAATTAAGAACAGTGAGCGCAAGTTTGTTGGAGATGAATAGTCTTACAACATTTTGGTGCTTAAATTAAAACTAAAGAGAAAACTATGAAAACAACTAAAAATAAAATCCTAAGTATGGCTTTAGCAACGGCACTCATAGGCAGTGTCAGTAGTCAATATGCGTTTGCAGAAAGCTTTACTGAAGCCTTAACCAAAGGCACTGCTAGCGCAGATTTTCGTTTGCGTTATGAAAATGTTGAGCAAGATAACGCGGCACAAGACGCCAGTGCCTTAACCTTGCGTACACGACTGGGATATACTTCTGGGTCGTTTAAGGGGTTCTCCGCTATGGTAGAAATGGAAGACAACCGGATTGTGCTAGGCCAAGGCGACTATACAGTTGGGCCTGTGGGCTATAATTCAGGGATTTATTCTGTGATTGCTGATCCGGAGTTTACTGAATTGGAGCAAGCTTTTATTCAGTATAAGGGGGACGGGTTTTCTGCCAAGCTGGGTCGCCAGGTGATCACCATGGACAATCATCGATTTGTTGGACATGTAGGTTGGCGTCAGGACAGACAAACCTTTGATGGTTTGAGCACGCAATTTTCACCCCTTAAAGATTTGACGGTGAAATATGCCTACATCACTCAGCGTAATCGTATTTTTGCCGAAGCGGCAGATGTGGATGCAAAAGACCATTTATTTAATGCGTCTTACAAGACGTCTATTGGCATACTGACAGGTTACGGTTATTTACTGGAAGTCGATAATAATACGGACAACGCCTTGGATACCTATGGTATTCGCTTTACCGGCAGTACCCAAGCGGGTGACACAAAATTATTGTATTCGGCAGAATTTGCCAGTCAAAGCAGTGAAAGTGTAAGCAGTAATTTTGATGCTGACTATTTGATGCTTGAAGCTGGGGCCGTGTTTAAGGGGGTAACCGCTAAGGTGGGTTATGAAGAGTTGGGCTCAGATAATGGCGCTTATGGATTTTCTACCCCTCTGGCTACTTTGCATAAGTTTAATGGCTGGGCGGATCAATTTTTAGGCACACCTGCTCAAGGTTTGGTAGACACCAGCGTTACCTTGGCTGGCAAATTAGCGGGCGGCGGCTGGACGGTGGTTTACCATGATTTCGAAGCGGATGAGGCCAGTGAAAGTGTTGACGATCTGGGCAGTGAAATTGATATTTCTTATGCACGTAAATATGGAAAACACTATTCAGCTGGGATTAAATATGCTGCTTATTCAGGCGAGAGTGGCCGGGTAGATGCCGATAAGTTATGGCTATGGGTGGGTGCTAAATTCTAGTGGTTTTTAATCCTTAACACAGAGTCAAAAAAATGTGATAAAAACTCAAGGATGAGTTGATATTTTAAAGTCCTCACTAAGTCCTCAATTAGTTACTCTCCCATATTCTAAAAAACGTAAGACTTCAAAAATCATACACGTCTTCAATATTTTAATATTTACATAGATATATGGACGCTGACTATATGATGTCAGAAGCACCTATTCTAATTTTCTGGCTATGACTCGTGCCTATTAAGTATAGCCTGCCAGTATTTACAGTTGTTAGCTGCAATATGTTTGCATGATTAATAGTTGTTTACACCTAGTCACTAAATCGCTCATAGACACCATGTTGTATGTTAGACGCTTTATGTGGATAGGGTTAGCAATGACCAAAGATAAATTTTTTTTCGCACAGTCCACGCTCAAAGGCATTTCTTGCTGCCCATTTGCCTAAATGATAATGCATTTAGGTTGATGTTTTTATGGCCTCATTAATATATTTTTCATCATTCGACACAGAGACATAAATATTCAATGGACGAAAACGTATATCGAGTTGGAATTTACCGGTATTCACATCGACATTAATGCTTTGATTCATTTTAGTCTTCATAATAAGCTCACTTGGATTGTCATGCTCCACAAGCTCAAGCTTATTACAGTTTTATCACTTAGTATTTCGGCATCCGTCTATGCAGGTATTCTTACATTATCCAGTCACAATATCACCCAAGGTGAGTTTATGGCTAAAATACAGGAATTTAAGGGTTTTGGTTGTTCAGGTGGTGATGTGTCGCCACATCTTAAGTTCACTAATGCGCCCCAATGCAAAAAAGTGTTGCTATTACAGCTTATGACCCAGATGCTCCTACTGGAAGTGGTTGGTGGCATTGGCAAATCGTGAATATACCAAAAAATGTAACAGAGATAGCAACGGGTGCAGGTAGTGCGAATACAGACCTTACTGTGCAAGGTAGTCAGCAGATAAATAATGATTATGGTAATCGAGCCTTTGGTGGCGCTTGCCCTCCTCAAGGACATGGTGTAAATAACTACCGTTTTACCGTACATGCGCTATCAGTAGAAAAACTAGAATTGCCAGATGATGCTTCGGGTGCATTAGCGGGATACTTGATAAATGCAAACTCAATAGAATCCAGTAAAATTGAAGCGTTGTACAAGCGAGACTAGCCTAATTGTTTGCTTACACTTTAAATAACAGCTGGCATAACTTTGCTACTATAACCATGTGTTACTTGCGCCTAACAAAACATTAGGCGTTTTATTATTAATGGAAATTTTGATAGTTTGGAGGATTTATGGTTATTTTAGTGTTACTTGCTTCAATATGGGCATTTCTTATGCTTCGTTCATGTATTGCAGAGTATCAGTATTATCAATCAGTAAAAACTCTTGAACCTGAAATTTGGGCAAAGTTAGGTTCTCCTAAATATTTAAAGATCCCTATTGTATTTGTTTCTGCTAAAGGTTCAAAACTCTTAAGGGGTATCTCAAACAGCAGCGTTTGTGAACGTGCAAGTAAGCATAGGCAAGCTGGTAAACAATTTTTAGTGTATGTAATATTGGTGTTAGTAACGAGTATTGTTTATTTTAAAATCGCTTAATAAACAATAATTGTTCGCCAGCTTTTCCTCGACTTTATGCTGACACCCTTTGGCTGTTTCTGTAATCTGTTCATAACCCCATCTATTACTGCCTGTGTTCACTGCATCGGTAGCATGGGTTTGTTATGTTTTAGCTATATAAGAAGCCGTAATCTCTTGAAATCTAAAACCGAAGAGCCAACAAACTGGGTCTTTATTATCGATTCTCTAAGCCGAGAGATGATGAATGACTTTTTCTCAGATACATCTTATCTTGAGAGTTGAACAGTGACTTGAAATTTGGATGCGTTTATTGGGAGTGCTTAAAGCTAGCACTTTGCGATCTTGGCCTTGCTGTTTGTATATTCAATAAATCAGCACTCGAAATCAAGA
>CAJQKX010000693.1 GCA_905479025.1 uncultured Paraglaciecola sp. | reverse complement strand
CCCACGTCGATCTTACGCCGAGAGTCTCCTTATCCACTCGCGCCAAAAGGGCTTCATGTACTCGCGCGCCTTCTGGAGAATATATGTAAACATAATCGTCTGGTGCTGCGGAGTGGTCGCGCCCTTGCTGGACGAAGTCCATCCAGGAAAATGGGTAAGCGATCTTAGTCTGGTGTGGTTGCCCGTATTCTTCGAAAAAAAACATCTCGGCGTCATCAAGTGAAGTTCTCATTGGGTCGAGAGATCCAGAGAGAAGACGAAGGCTTCCGTCTTTACCGACTCGAGCCCAAGTCTCGCCGTTATCGTCCGAGCGTAGCAGCTTGATCCCACGGAACGGTACACTCCAAAAATTGTCAGGCGTCTTCGATGATGCCGCATACAGCACCCCATCAACAGACAGCAGACCGAAGGTGAACCAGCTACCCTCTCCAGTCTCAGGATTGAATATAAAACGTGGAAAGTTCGGAATATCCGTATGTAACTCATAGCCCGCATCACCGAATACTCTAAAAAGGTGGCTATGGTATTTGCGAGTTTTGGAAGGAGAGTCATGGGGAAACCCCCACTCACCATCATTCACCACCGTAATCTGCGAGCCGTCTGCGGCCCACGTGAGGTTCCAGCCATCCCCGGTTTTCTCCTGAGGTGTGCGGTACAACGTATCCTGCTTAAACAAGACATCGACAGGGATACGCTGCCTAGATGTAGAGGAATTCAAATTATGCTCGAACCTGATGTCCTCTTTTTCATTTGCCAGTGCTTCTAAATATACAAAAACAGCAAAAAATATCAGAATGCAGTGTTTCATTGATGCCTCCTCGGGCTCGGTTTCCTAATGATTAGAGTGTTATTTATTGGTCGAATGCCCCGGCTCTATTGACACTGTCGATATTTTTCTAGCGTACTGTTGCCTAGGTCATTCTAAAGCTACGCCGCCTTTTTTAGCTGCAGCTTTTTCTAATTGATTCTTTCGGGGCTATCCCCACAGTTGGGATTCAATAACTTCAATTAATTCATCCCGATAACTAACTGCATGAGTTCGATCGTATTTCAACAACAAGGGCCCATCCAAATCACACAAACTACACAATTGCCCCACGACTGTGGCAGGCGCAATACATAGCGACGTGCCACCCATATTGCCCACCATTAAATCAAGCCCCCTGGCCTTTGCCTCCCTGGCTAACAGCAACGCCTCTGTTAAACCACCCGTCTTGTCGAGCTTTATGTTGATCATGCTATACCGCCCCATCACGTCATCCAGGTCAGTACGATCAAGGCAAGATTCATCGGCGCATAAGGGGATGGGGGAATCATAATCTGCCAACGCTTCGTCTTTACCTCTAGGCAATGGCTGTTCGATCATTTCTACGCCTAGCGTTTTTAGCTTGGGGGTTAATAATTGTAATAACTCAAAATCCCAGCCTTGGTTGGCATCAATAACCAACTGGGCATCAGGTCGGGCTTGGCGTATTGCAGCCATCCGTTCAAAAGGTTGGTCACTATCCAGTTTGATTTTCAATAAGGGATATTGGCTAGCCTGAGAGGCCAGTTCCGCCAACTCGGCGGGCGTGTCTTCTATGCCTATTGTGTAACCGGTGGCTATTGGTTTTGGCTGAATACCGGTTAGCTGCCATATGGAGGTATTCTGTTGTTTACAGGATAGATCCCATAGAGCCAAGTCCACGGCATTGCGAGCGCCGCCTCGGGGGAGCAGTGTCTGTAACTCATCGCGACTAATACCTTGGCGAATAGTGTCGGCAATCGATTCAATGTCGGCCACAACCTGCTCAATGGTTTCGCCGCAGTAGGGTATGCACCAGGCTTCGCCTCGGCCGATATGGTTACCATCAGAGAGTTCTACAATGACGTGCGTTTTTTCGGTGATGCTTCGACCGGTTATTCGAAAGGGCCGAGCATAAGGCCAGGTTTCGGTGTGAAGATTAACTGTTAGGGGGGTTATCATAGTAATGTCCTTCTTTACTGGAATTAGTGGTCGAGAAAAATTTATGATTTCATACATTCGCCCTTAGCGGCCAATTCAAGTATTTCATCGTATCGACTCTCGGCCTGTTCGATGCGTCTAACGACAGCAGCTTTATTGCTTGACCATATTCGGGGTTTTGTTTCATCATCCCAAGTTTCATTCGCTGGCTCGTCAATTCCAGACAGCGTTGCTATAACTGCAAACTGCTTCTTCAAAGATTGAACTATGTCTGGAACTTTTTCTAGGTTGCAATGACCGCCGCCGTCAACTGATACATAAATTGGGGCGCTATAGCCGATAATGCTTCGCTCCGTTGTACGCTGGCCAAACGCCCGGATGACAAACCAACCACCTTTTGCCAAAACACGTTGTTTGAGTTCTACGCTGCTCTCGCCGGCTTTAGGTTTTATGGTGGCGATCACTTCGCCCTGCTGGATAAGCTCTAGACGATCCAGTAAATCGATATCAGGGTTCAACCTAGCGCTGGCTTCAATCAATAAGGTATCGCCTTGGGTGCTGGCGACTTCAGACCCTATTCCTTTGCCGTTGATGGTTAGCGATAATAGGGGCCCGTTGGTCACAAACACCCTGCCCGCTTCAAGTCCATCGAACCAGGACTGCGCGTTTGGGCTACTATCGAGTTGACTGTTATCTACTTCAACATAGGTACGTTCGGCACCCGGGATATTCGCTATAACCGGATAGTCTGAACCGGAGGTCGGCGTTAATTTAAAACCCAAATTCAACGCTCGAAACCAGTTATCGGGCCACGCTCTGCCACCTTGCAATATTTCCACAAACGATACCTTTCCGAAGGGCAGCTCAAGTTCCATGGCTCGGCCTCCACTGTGCGCAAAGCCTGAAAGGCCACCTTGCTTTTTGACCTCATCAAAGATTTCGTTGTAAAGGTAATAACGTTCAGACTGTCGAACCTGAGCCTGTAAATTTAAGTGGAGGGTATGCCCCATCCGGATTGTACGAGGATCCTCTTGTCCTGATACCAGCGTATTTACACCATTAGTGTGTTGCCCTGCGTCCCCCCAAGCCGCTTGTTTGAAATAGGTTTTACCAACATTCCCCGCTTGCAATAAATTAGTAATATGTAAGTCTTCCGCCTGCGCCATGGCTAACAACGAGTGATTATCTTCGGGACTGGCGCGGCGTGCATGAACATGTGGATCACCTGAATACCAACCCGATTTAGGCAGGTTTTCCCAACGCTTGAGTTGGATAGTTAAAACCGATTCCTGGTCGGCCTCAACTACAACCGATTGTCGTTGGAAGTGATACTCAATGCCACGAGCCACCACGACATCATAGCGCCCTGCCGGCACACGGGAGTGGAATGTTTGATCAATATAAAA
>CAJQKX010000692.1 GCA_905479025.1 uncultured Paraglaciecola sp. | reverse complement strand
ACTATTAAGTTTTCTTCTTTATCGCTGCTGGCTTGAGCCAACATTTCGCCTTGTGGGCCAGCGATAAAACTTTGTCCCCAAAACTGAATGCCGGGATCGCCCGCCACTGGAGATGCTTCAAAACCTATACGGTTTGCTACTACTACGGGCAACGAGTTAGCCACGGCATGAGAACGCTGTATGGTTTTCCAAGCATCGTGTTGACGGCTCTGTTCTATTGCTGTGTCGTTTTTATCCCAGCCTATCGCAGTGGGGTAAAACAACATATCGGCCCCAGCCATGGCCATTAACCTTGCCGCCTCTGGATACCATTGATCCCAACATACCAGTACACCGAGTTTCCCCACACTGGTTTGAATCGGTTCAAAGCCTAGATCGCCAGGAGTAAAGTAAAACTTCTCATAAAAACCAGGATCATCGGGTATGTGCATTTTGCGATATTTGCCGACTAAACCTTGTTGGCGGTCAAACACCACAGCAGTATTATGATACAAACCTGAACCTCGTTTTTCAAATAATGAGGTAATAAGCACGATGTTTAATTTAGCTGCAAGGGCAGCAAAGTAATCAGTGGCAGCGCCAGGTATGGGCTCTGCCAAGTCAAAAAAATCGGTGTTTTCTTGCTGACAAAAATACAATGTACTGTGCAATTCTTGCAACATCACCAGCTCACAACCTTGTGCAGCCAAAGTACTCACTTGTTCAGCACTCCTTGCCCAGTTCACATCTTTATCATTACTGGTAACGGCTTGTTGTACGACTCCGACCTTTAAGTGCTGGTTATTCATATACACTGACTCCATTAGTAAAAGACTGCAACACTTCAGGTTTAAGTATGCCACAAGGTATTTGCATACTAATACAATGCAAGCTACCAAATTGCTGAACTAAGGGCAGGCAATTTATCGGCACAATAGTAAATTCAGGGTAGGCATTTTGCATAACTTGCATCGCTAAATCATCTTCTGTTTGTTGGTAAATGGGACACAAGATATGTTGGTTAGAAATTAAGAAGTTTGCATAAGAAGCCGGAAGTCTGTCACCTTGTGAATTAATAATGTGCGGTAATGGCAATTCAAAAATTTTATGTGTGGGCAGAATTTGCTGACATTCTTTAATTAAGGCGGCCAACCCTTCAAAATTACTGTCGTGAGGACGGTTAAATGCGCTCTGGATAACCAGACCATTATCTGGAGTAAAACGTACTAAGGTATCAATATGCCCATCAGTATCATCACCCTCTAAATGCCCGTTTCGTAAAATAATGCTGTGTTTAGCACCTAAGGTCCTTTCAAAGTCTTGCTGGTAAGAAATAATAGGTTTATTACCATTACGTTTAGGATTAGACAGGCAAAGCTCGGTAGATAACAGTGTGCCATATTGATCAATCTCCAATGCGCCACCTTCAACCACTAGATCAATTGATTTGATTGGCTGCTGACAAAGTTGACTCAGAACATCCTGATTTATTTTATTGTCTTTAATGGCTTCAAACTTTTGTCCCCATCCATTAAATATAAATTCAATAGGGCGTAAATCTGATTTATTAGCACAGCTTAAAAATCCGTAGTCTCTTATCCATGTATCATTGTATTGTGCGCTTACGATCAATACTCTGCTGGATTTTTTTAATCGACTCAAACAATTTTTAATCTCGTCACTACGCACTAACAACACCACGTTAGTATTCGCTTGGTTAAGCGATTCAATAATATTTAGATAAACGTGTTGGACACTCTCTAACCAAGGTTGCCAATCAGTCTTTTTATCTGGCCAAACAAGCATCATAGCCTCTTGTTGAGTCCATTCGGGTAACAGTTGATAGTGGTCAGTCATGAATATTGTTCGTTTAGAATTTCTGGGGATTATAATACTTAGATTACTTTGCGTCTTGTTTTGCTTTTTCTCATATCATTAAAAAAAACGGTATAGGGCTCTACTATCTATATTCACTGCTACTGAAATAACCGTTCTAAGCGATAAATTGAGTTCTAAAAGTCTAAACTTGACTCTGGCGTAATATTTTTGATGATGTTGTATTCAGACATAACGGTGCTTTTATATGGCTTCAAAAAAATTGATAGCTTAAAAACTGTTAACAACGTTTAACAAACACAGTTTACACCGCTATTTTTGGTGTTCATTTGCTCTTTTTTTAGACCGATTATTATCTTTATCCGTTTATAACGTTATTTTTGAAATATATCATTTTAAAAAAGCTATATTTTTCAGCTGATTATAACTGTTATATAATATTAACTCACTGTTTTACATCTCTTTTACTAGTTATATACAATAAAATCACAGAAGTTTATTTGTCGATCAGTCATATATAGTGGGCGGTTTATTACCGTGATGATTAACTAACTGGAGAATACTGATGAAAAAACTGATCGCACTATCTGCAATATCAATGGTTATTTGTGCACACATTGCCAGTGCAAAACTGGGTTCACCCGATAAGGTAAAATATGCCGGTGACTTAGGATATAAACATTTCTGCGAAGCCGTAATTAAAGATGATGTCAAGATGCTCAAGCGCAGTGTCAGAAAAAAAGTCGGTTTAATCGCGAGCAGCTCTCAAGCCGTGTTGAAAAAGTTAACCGCATTTAATGGTTTGGAATGTAATGGGGTTGGTTTAGTGCCATTTTCACAGCAACACGAAGCTTTACAAGTCTATCAGTATCTTTCTAATGCCCAGTAAATTGTAATCACACAATACCACTATCAGTCCACAGCTTGCATGGCGAGTTATGGGTGGGTAATAATTGTATGGGGTATTCTTTAATGAAGGGTATCTTTTTCTAGGTGAATTATGCTGGCCACAACACAACACAACACAACAAAGAAATCAATTTAGAGTATTATCTCAGTGAGAGCACATAATAATTTTGCTATCTGTTAGCTTCAAGTAATTTTTCAATCTGTTGAATGGCAAATTCTACTTGAGCTACTTGTTCTGAATCAGATAGGGCAAAGTCTAACCCCAAAATACTTTTTATGTGAAATTCGCCATGTAGCAAGCTAGAAAAAGTCACTGCACATTGATGAGCAAACTTTTCAGTGATAGGTTGTTTAGCAAATGATAAAAAACATTTAGCCAAATATTCCAAGCTATGTTTTGGGCCAGCTTGATAGAATAATTTGGCAACTCTGGGGTTACTATTTACCTCCCCTATTATGACACGGTAAATAGCAATCACTTGGTCGTCATGGAGTAACTTTATTATCTGCAAACCCCTTTCACGCAGTACCTGAGGCAAGCTATAGTCTGCCACCTCAAGGTGTCTATCATCTAGTTGATACTCGGCACACTTATCCTCAATCACCGCTAAAAATAAAGCTTCTTTATTACTGAAGTGCGAGTAAACAGTCTGTTTAGACACGCCTGATTGTTTGGCCACCATTTCCATCGAGCAGCCATTAAAACCACTGGTTAAAAATAACTCGCCTGCTGAAGTTAATATTTGCTTACGTTTTTCAGTACTTTTAGGCCTTCCAGCCTTGATGGTATGTGTATTTGACAACGATAATCCTCTTCTGATCCAAAAAAGTATTTGCAACGTTTTCAATAGACATTACTATATATCAAACTAGACAGTCTAGTATTTAATTCATTGTGATTTTTATCAAACTCTCTGAGAACTCTATGACAAATGTTAATCAGTTGCCACCTCTGCCCAGCTATAAGAAATATTTAATTTGGCTGGTTCCTTTTATCGCGCTGACCGCGTTGGTTTTATTAATGACAGCATCCGGTAATGGTCAAAGTGAGCAACCCCCTACTGAGGCTAAAAAACTGTTAGTGAATGTTATGCCTATTGAATGGCATGGGCAGTATAAGCAAAAACGTTTAATTGTTGGACGTGCAGAAGCCCCTCAAACGGCAGCTATAGGCTTTGATTTATCTGGTGCTGTGGTGGATATATTGGTGGATGAAGGACAAAGTGTCGTCGCAGGACAAATACTTGCTAAATTAGACGGCCAAAGGCTAAAAGCGCAAATGAGTGAATTATCTGCCATGTTTAATCGCGCCAAATCTGAAGCTAATTTGATGGAACTCTCACTTAAACGAGTGGTTGAACTGGTGGATAAAAAACTTGAGTCAGTTCAGCGATTGGATGAATCAAGAGAATCAGTGAATGCGGCCAAAGCTTTTGTTGATGAAATTTTAGCTCGTCAGCAAACATTACTCGTTGAAATAAGTAAAACCACGTTGCTAGCACCTTTTGACGGCAGTGTTGTTAACCGATTAGTGGATAAAGGTACTGTGGTTGGTGCTGGACAACCATTGTTTGATTTGCAGCAAAACGGTCAATTGGAGGTAAGGTTTGCTCTTTCAGCTGATGATGTGAATAAGTTTACCCTAGGCCAAGTGATGACCCTCTCAACCCAAACTAAGCGTATAATGGGTAACATTAAATCCATTGCTCAGCAGCGCAGATTAGATACTCGTACCGTTGATATCATTGTCAGTTTGACCGAGCAACACTTGTCAATTTTACCCGGTGACTTGCTGCATATTATATCAGTAGTGACATCGAGGCCCAAGGCTTTTGGG
>CAJQKX010000691.1 GCA_905479025.1 uncultured Paraglaciecola sp. | reverse complement strand
CACAATACAACTTAGATAAGACCATTGATCAGGACTGGCTAAAGTGGCTTCGCCACCACAGTGTGGACAGGGTTTTAGTACGAATTTATCTTCCATGTTTTTCTCCTTGAAAATGGTTTATTCCTTTTTAGTTAATTCAATATTTTTTATTACCCTAACAACCGTCGTGCATTGCGAACATTGAAAGCGCCTGTTCCTGTTGATCCATATTTACTGCCCCACCCGTTTTTTGCGGTTTCGAAAACTTTCATCTGACCGCGGTTTCAAGGACGACGATATCTTTGAAGGTCTCTTTTTATAGCAGCACTCAGATCAGTGAACACTCCATAAATCATGAGGTTGTAAAAACTTTCATCTGACCCCAGTTTCAAAAACTTTCATCTGACCCCAGTTTCAAAGTGATCGCTAATAATGACAGACTGCATAACATCCTCTGGTTTGTTTGGTGTGTATCATCAATAAAGTGCTCGTGCATCAGCACTGGTCTCACATATTAATTGTTGGTTCGTTGCGTAAAGTCATTTTCATATAAAAAAATGATAATCAACCCATATTGAAAAATAGATACTGGCTGATACTGGTGGATTCAAAACGCACCATTCTCCTCACCAAGATCCTCAAGCATATTTTGAATCACATCATTGAACTCCTGCTCATTAAGGCCCGTCTGATTGGATTTATATCGCTGGAAATACTTACCCTCCCCCTCAGGCCACTTTGCTGTATTCCAAAGATGAGAGCGATTGAAAGCTCGTGCACAATGAAAGAAGCATTCTTGTACATCAATACGGATACAGAGCAAAGCTGGCTTTCCACAGGATACGAACCGCCCCAACAATTCGGGATCACGAGTGAGACTGGCGAACCCATTGACTCGCAACACTTCTTTGGTTTTTGGCACGATAAAAAGGAGACTAATGCTGTTATTCGTGAGTATGTTTCGAAACCCTCGGGCATCTGTGTTTCCGATTCTCTCAGGGACAATGAGCGTCTTGTTGTCCTGGATATTGACGAAACCTGGGGCATCACCTTTTGGTGATACATCTACATTGCCAGAACTACCCGAAGTTGCCATAAATAACAGCGGTGAGTTTTGGATAAACTCTGCAGCAAACTGATGAATATGATCGTGTAATCGATCCTCCAAGGACTTTCTCTGCTTCTCGCTAGTAACCACCAGCTGTTGAAGTTCTTGCAATGTCGTTATTTCAAAGTTCTCTTGCATGATTACCTCCTGTACGTGAAGTAATTGGTTTTATTGATTTTGATAGTGAATCACATTACGACAAGTCAATAACCGGAATAACAAGATGTGATGGCCTGAGGCAATCATGGTAAATCGTTTGCTCTGCAATACGCGTTTCTGTATCAGTGGCCGCATCATTACCTGTATTGGTGTTTGGATCGTATTCGGGAAACGCCGCACTGAAAATACTCAATCGGAGGCGATTACCCGTCGCAATTTGATGGCCTGCGGGCCCCATTGGAATACAAAATTCTTCTGGCTTATCGGGTGTCAGAAATACTTCTTTATCAAAGCCTTCTCTGAAGCGTGCTCGAAACGCGGGTGGCGCATAGTGAAAGGATTTCGATTGCCCATCGGGATAAACTTCTGTGAGTACCGCAAACCAATCCGTATCGGGCGCATTGCTGGCGGCATGTAGCCTTAATTCTATGTCACCCAGAATGGTTAAGGGTGCAGTTAAGGGTTCAGAGGTATAGGTCAAGACATCTGAGCGGACTTCTACTTGTCTTCGGTCCTTGGATGTTTCTACCAGTGATGAGGTGGGTAAGTCAGGGTTATAGGTGTAGCGATCGGCTGGCTCGTCACTGGGTTGATTCCAGTTAAGTACACCGTTACCGGGAAAGGACCGAGCATCGCCTTGGCTGTGCAGATATAGATGTATTTTCTCTGTACCGGGCGCTGGGAAAGTGGGGAGGTGTTTCCAAACATTGGCATTAGAATCTGGGGCACCGGTAATATAAACACAGACTCGATCTTCCTGAACCATACTGGTCTGATCATCCTTTAAATACCGGCTATAAAAAGCTAACCGCCGATCGACATGATCGCAAGCTGCGTTATCCGGCAAGACGCGGTCCCCGTTGTCGTCACCGGGCTGGCTAATGAACCCCGTTTGATAGTGATCCCAAGGGCCCACCAATAAATAATGATCAGGGTTCGTTGACTGCTTTTTTTCCAGACGCGAAAAGAAGTCGATAGGACCAATCGTTGTATCGTACCAACCGTCAGTGAAGAATATAGGCAAATCCAACTCACCCAATTCTTCATCTGTAAAATGAATGGCTTGCCAAAAATCATTATCCAATGGATTAGAAATGGTGTCTCTCCAATTGGCCAGCTTATCACCACTTAGTACGCTATCGGCAGCATCAACCAGAGGACGATGTCGAAAAGCCGGTCCCCATGCAGGATGATTCAGTGCATTCATATCGCCGTAAGCCATATCCAAGTCGTCCCAACTTTCTGCATCCAGCACCTGTTGCCACTGCATATACATTCCTTTATGCGGCACCCCATTGGAAAAAGGGAAACATCGTGTCCAGTTACCTATAAAGGCAGTCGGCATAATACACTTTAACGCCGGATGTTTGGATTTTGCTGCCATCAATTGCGTACTGCCCAAATAAGATGCGCCCTCCATCCCCACCTTGCCATTGCACCACGACCTTTCCGTTATCCATTGAATAGCATCGTAGCCATCATCAATGTCGTCTTGTAATAATCGAAATTGTCCTTGAGATTGCCCCTGCCCACGGGTTATTTGAAATACAACCGCGAAACCGTCCTGCTGATAACGGCTAATCGGCCGCTTGTCGTTCCTCGAAGGCCGACTGTAGGGATAGGGCGAACGAATCAATACCACCGGAACTGCAGCGGATGACAACGGTAAAAAAATTTCCGTATACAGCGCAATTCCATCACGCATAGGCATCATTTCTATGTGTGTCGGCTCACTCGGTGCTAACGCTTTTTCCGGTGCTGGCGCAAACCGTCCTTTTTCCCAAGCGGCTAAACGGGCTTCATAGGTCTCGGTCATTATGCTTATGCCTCACTCTCAATCGTGAAATAAAATAATTTTGACACGCCGTCCCCGGAGACAGGTATCAAAGAAGTATTGGTTATAGTCGGATAAGCAGAGAGAATAAAGTAGCGATCAACTATTGACCTGGCTAGAGTAAAACAACGTAGCCAGGAAAAAATTAACAAACAATACCTGATATCAATGCTAGAGAGTCAATCGAGTATCCCTCTAACACCCGATTTAATTTAAATTAAAGCGCCATAAAACTTCCGGAATACCCCCCCCAACTGAACACACGCGGCTAACTCTCCAAAACCTCAGTGTCTTCGCTACCCGTCACTGCCGCAAGCTGTTCGCTATAAACGGCCTGCACCATAATCTCAATACTGGTTGTCAATTTAAATTCTTTGGGAGGCTCAACACCCAGCAAGTGTTTAACAAAATAATCCCTAGAACGTCGGACAGCATAACTTGACAAAAGATGACCGCCATTCGGAAGCAATAGCATGTCAAAATCTTTGTTTGCGCTCTCCAATGCCTGTATCAAGCGAAAAGTTCCCGCAACTGAAAATGTTGAATCCATCATTCCATGCATAATCAGTAACTTCCCGGATAAATTGCTGACATAATCTTCAAGCGGCTTCTTGGTCACGCGAGCATCAAACCGCTCACGGGATACCTCGTCGGCATAAAATGAACTTACAGCACGCAGATCCGACGGCGGATTATGTGCTACGCCGACTTTGTAAAAATCTGGGTGCCCTAAAACTCCATTTAAGGCCGCACATGAACTTGGTATCTCGCCAATACCTACTTTATTTAAGTCCATATAGGTGAACCGTTGGGAAAGCTTTTTAATAACGGCAATCCGATCCAGCTGGTTCTTTCCATCTGGGAATTTAATATTTCTGTCATCAAAGAACGCTTTGTTTCGGCGACCACATCCACGCCCTTCGATCATTACCACAATAAACCCAAGCTCAGCATAGGCCGCCGCCGACAAATAAAACAATCCGCAATGTTGAGTATTGGTAAATGAACCTGCAGGTGTAAAGTCTCCCTCTGAGAGATCAGCAGAATAGTCGATGACTGGATAGGATTTCTCTTCGGAAAAATCGGATGGTCTGTAGATAACGGCATAAATATCGGTTTCGTTATCGTTACCTTTAACTATGACAGGTTCAGGCCATTGCCAGTTATCCGGCAAACCAGAGACATCAGCAGTCTCAACCTCCAATATAACTTGACCCTTTCGATCAAGCAGTACAGTCACTGGAATCTGATCAACCCGCGATATTGTTGACACGATATACTCGCCACTTGGAGCAATACCTTGAGAATGACTAACGTCTTTACCAAATGCTACTAAACAAAAAAGATGTATATTCTTTTTATTGATCACAACGCACTCTTGATCGGGGGAGAATATCTCGACCATTTCACCCGTATCAATATTCACTTTACAAATGTCCCGGAAGTAGGGATTACGCCCATCGACACGCTCAGCAGTTTGTATAGTCAAATCTCGTCGCGAAGCTTCATAGAAGAGGATATCCCGCACTATCCAATTACCGCTAGTTATCTGATTTTTTAGTGCTCTAGTTTTTACATCATAGAGATAAAGGTGAGGCCACCCACTTCGCTCGGAATACCAGATAATTTCATTCGTGTCCGGCAAATAAGTGGTAACTGGATGATCCTCTAAATTGAGACTAAGACGAAAACAAATATCGGATTTTTCTTCAATAACAACTCGCACTTGTCCAGTAGCAGTATCAAATTCGAGCATTCTCGCAATAAGGTTGCCGCGTTCCATATCAATATAATAAGCATGTCTATTATCCTTGCTCCACCAAGCATGCTGACAGGTAAAGAAACCCATCGCATTATAAAAAACAACGCTACGACGAAAGTGTGCCTCCTGATGTTTTCCCGTTTCAACATCGATCGATAAGAATCGATACTCTTCAACATTGTCATCCTCTGGAAACGCAACGGGGCGATTGGAGTGAATAATATTTGGCCGCATAGAGCCATCGCTCGGCACATACTCCATAAGGGGTAGGTCCTTCACTTTGCGTGTATCCAATTGCAAAGTGAATAAGGTTTTGGAATCAGGTGACCAAATTGCCTCAACACCTTCCATTGTCAGTTTCTGACCATAAGCCGCTGGCGCATCGGCATAGGCGTAACGAGCCGTTCCATCAGTCGTTAGCGGTCGCTCTGTTCCCGTATTTATATCCCGCAACCAAAGGTTATGATCACGAACAAATGCACCCTGCTGCCCATCCGGCGACAGTAATAAATCATTGTCCAATGGGGCTATTTCATTGCATGAATTTAGCTCACTATTAAACTGCCACCGTTTTCCAAATGCGTTAAAAGCCACTGTCACCGGAGACAAGCCGATTTCCACCCTAGAAATGGGTAAATTATCAGCAACAACAAGCTGACCTGTTTTTTCTGACAAACTTACCGCAAGTTTGTTGTGATCAAAAGCCGCCTCATTGCTTACTGCACTCGGATTTACTAGGCGATAGTTCTTACCTTGCTTGGTCTCGCGTTCATACCAAAAACAGTTACTACCCTCTATCCATACAGGGCAAATAGTGGTGTTCATTGAAATATTTGTATTCAAACCGCCCTGATCTAGATATTGGGCGCGCTCATATCGGGCAAGCATTTGCGTATTTTGTAAATTCTCAGCCATATTTTACATCCTAAAATCAGGTCATAATAAAGAGGGTTCCCTCTTCCTTCTCTACATATAGAGTAGAAATATTTTGTACTACGCTCAGAAAAAGCAATCTTCTCTTTTGCAGTTTATGTCATGACATAAACTGCAGTACTCACTGTATACCCAGCAAGGGACGCCAAGCCTTCTTCGTAACCAAAACCAGATTCACGCTGTCCTTCCATGCCAATAATTACAGCATCGTATGTCAGTGTTGAGGTACCGATAACCATCACAAAACCCGCGTTAAGACGCTGCCCCAAGCGATGACCTCGCCCCAGATTTTCGGTAGCTCCATAAGCCGCCAGACCGAAGCAAGTATCATTCGCCAGCTTTATCGCCTCTTCCTCACTGCTGAATGTGAACACAGATACCACCGGCCCAAAAATTTCCTCTCGAGCGATTTTCTGCTGAGGGTTGACCTGATCAAAGATAGCTGGTTGAAGATAGAAACCGTTTTGACAACCGCTTTCACTGTCAAGATGGACACGCTCGCCACCATAAATTAATTTGGCACCTTCTTTCTTGCCACTGTTGATATAATCAAGCACCTTATTCATATGCGCTTCGTTCATCATCGCACCAAAATTGCTATCCATACTTAGTGGATCTTGAGGCACCAATTGCTCGGTTCTTTCTACTATCTTTGATAATAATTTTTCTTTAATACTTTCATGCACCAATAAGCGAGTGGGTGCAGAACAATAAGCGCCTTGATTATTAAAAGCGCGCGCCATAAAATCATCCGCGACCACATCCAAATCAGGGCAATCGTCAAACACTAGATAAGGCGATTTGCCACCGCACTCCAAAATCAGGCGTTTCATATTGGATTGACCTGCCGTCACCATCAGTTGTTTACCGGTGGCACTGCTACCGACAAAGGCTAGCAAGTTGACATCCATATGGCTTGCCAGTGCCTCACCAATCGTGGCTCCTGCCCCATTGACAACATTAAACACACCGGGCGGTATGCCAGCTTCCACCGCTAAAGCGGCAAGAAAGCACGTCGACAAGGAGGTAAACTCAGATGGCTTTAGCACCAAGCTATTCCCCATAGCCAATGCTGGCCCCACTTTGTTGGCAGCCAAGGACAAAGGGAAATTCCAGCCAAGAATACCGCCAACAACGCCCACAGGCTTACGCTCGAAGTAGCTAATATTGGTTTTATCTCGACCCATAACCGTCAACAATTTGTCCGCTCCCTCTGCACAGTCTCGCAGAACAGAAACAGCATGGGGAACGTCATCCGTCAACGCCTTTGTGATAGGCTTACCCACATCCAGACTTTCATACAAAGCAAACGTCTCTTTATGCTCTTCAACCAAATCGGCCAGTTTGTATAATGCGGCCTTGCGGTCACGAACAGATAGTCCAGACCAGCGCCCGTCTTCAAACGCTCGCCGGGCACTGATTATCGCAGGTTCTACTTCGGTACCGTTTCCACAGCCAAAGGTATAGAGAAGGCTCCCATCCCGCGGTGAATATTTTTTGATAACGTCGTCGCCTAGACAATCGTTGTATTCTCCATCGATAAAGTTACGCACACAAAGAGTGGTGGACTCAGCGTTTTTTTGCCAATTGTCTTTTATCAATTTTGTGGCCCCACTATTTTCGTTCATTCAGAAGTTACCTCAGATTTTAAGTTGTGATGACAGAGATGTTTTAGCGCTGATTAACCCAGCAGTGTTAGCACGATTGTCGTTAACTGTTTGTATTAACCTCTGTTTGCTCGTGACTTGATCTCGGCAGACCCTAGCATCTAGACGACGGCGAATAATGGCATGACGCCGGGCGTTGATCGGTGCTAATGCAACAAAAATCAATGCCAGGAATATAATTAAGGCTGGAACCCAAGCAATAGCAATACGCAAACCAAATATCGCAGCGGCAGTATGTGTGTTTGCGGCAGGATCAAATCCATAACCACCGGCGATAAACAATCCTAGCGCACCACCAATCGCTATCGTGGCTTTGGCCATCAGGGTAAAAACAGAAAAGTACGTTGCACCCCGATCAATTCCTGATTGCCATGTACCGTAATCAATAATATCGGCCAACATTGATGGCACCAAAATACTGTAGGCGGCGAACCCAAATGTGACCAAGGTATTTATTATAAGCAAAGGGATAAAACTGCTTTCTTCCGGCAGAAGCAAACCTGCACTGGCAACAGCCACAGCCATTAACCCTACAGCAATCCCCCAAGTCGTTTTTTTTCCCCATCTTGCCGCCAATGAAGACCAGGCACCTAAAGTCAAGATACTGATGCAGGTGCTGATGATGTACACTAAGGCCAATTGATTACCTAAGCCCAAATAGCTATCGACAAAAATAAAAAACAAGGTAAACCACATTCCTAAGCCAATACCAACAAAAGAGTACATTGCCAAAAACAGTAGAAAAGGTGTATTACTTAGAAGAGCAGACAGCAACGACCACACGCTTTGCTGCCGATTAAGTGCAACAGGTTTTTTCTGACCATTGGGTGTGACGGTAATGCAAAGATAAAGTAGAGGTAACATGATCAATCCTGCTATAAAAACAGACCACGTTAATGTTTGAGGTGTAAATTCGTCGCTTGCAAAAAACGGCAACAGCGGTACTGAATAAAACAACAACTGCCCAAGAAACACGCCAAAAAGGCGAAAACTATAAATTCTATTTCTATCCTGAGAATGAGGCGCCAATTCGGCACCCCAGGCCAAATGTGGAATCTCGAACAGGGTCCACGAAAAATAGAAAGCGAGAAAGCACAGCAAAAAGTAAACGGCACTCACATTTTCACTCGGCGTATAGAGAAAATAGCTGCTGAGGACAAACAAAACGCCGCCACTGCCGATAAATACTTTGCGACTACCTGTACCACGCTGATAACGGTCAGAAAAGTAACCAATCAACGGATCCGTTACGGCATCGAAGAGACGCGCAATTAGTATCACAGTGCCAATAATGGTTAGAGATAGGCCAAAATACTTGGCATAAATGCCCTGCAAAATCATAATAGGACCGAGCAAAAAATAAACGGATACCATTGGCGAGGCATACGATATCATTTGCGCAAAACTAAGCCGACTATTAGATAAATGGGTAGGAGCAGTCATTAGAGATCATCACGGGATTCTGTTTAAAGAATGATTTAAGCAAACCCACTTATTGCCAATAAAAAGGCGCAATAAGTGGGTAAGGGTTACCATTTAGGAAAATTAGAATTGATAGCCGACGTTCAAG